>NZ_SISL01000190.1:0-10896 GCF_004307965.1 Verrucosispora sp. SN26_14.1
TCGTGGGCTCGGAGTTTGTATAAGAGACAGGATCGGCGGCGGCGGCCGGTGCCGGCGCGGGGGGCACGGGCCGGTCGCCGTCGCGCAACACGAAGGCCGACACCGCCAGCGCCACCACGACCGATGTGACGACAGCCAGCAGGCGTCCACGTCGGGCGGTCATGCGACACCCCCTCAGGGTCGAGGTCGCAGCGATCGTATCCATTTACGATATTCACTTGATGTGAGCCAGGTCACATCGATGAGTGTCGTCGCGGAGTTATGGTACGGCCCATCGCCACTCGCCTCTCGAAGGGCATCGCCGATGGTCGGATCGACCCCGCCGCGGGGGCGGCAGCTACGCGTCGTCAGCGTGGCCGCCACCGGGCTCCTCCTCGCCAGCATCGCCGTCGCCTCACCCGGCAACGCGCAGACGGTCACGCGGACGGCCACCGAGTCCGCCGCCGTCGAGGCACCACTCGGTGTCGACGAGATCTCCCACAGCCCCAACCTCACGCAGATCGCCAACCTGCCCAAGCAGGCCCCGTTCGACACCACGTCGGCGCTCGGCACCGACATCGCCTTCCAGGGCAAGTACGCCTTCGTCGGCAACTACGACGGCTTCGTCATCTACGACGTCGCGAAGCCGAGCAAGCCGAAGCTCGTGTCGCAGGTGCTCTGCCCGGGCGCGCAGAACGACATCTCCATCTACGGTGACCTGCTCTTCCTGTCGACCGACTCGTCCCGCAGCGACGACTCGTGCAGCAGCGTCTCCCAACCCGCCACGATCAAGGAGTCGTGGGAGGGCATCAAGATCTTCGACGTCAAGGACAAGAAGAAGCCGCGCTACCTCAAGGCCGTCGAGACCGCCTGCGGCTCGCACACCCACACGCTGGTGCCGGCGAAGGACAAGAAGTCGGTCTACCTGTACGTCTCCTCGTACAGCCCGCAGGCCACCTTCCCCGACTGCCAGCCTCCCCACGACTCGATCAGCATCGTCAAGGTCCCGCTGAAGAAGCCGACCGACGCGGCCGTGGTCGCCACGCCGAACCTCTTCCCCGACGGCGGCTACGAGGGGCGGACGGGCGGGTCGGCGACCACCGGCTGCCACGACATCACCGCCTACCCGGAGAAGGACCTCGCCGCCGGGGCGTGCATGGGTGACGGGGTGCTGCTGGACATCAGCAAGCGGGAGGCGCCGCGCGTGCTGCACACCGTGCGCGACACCGTCAACTTCGCGTTCTGGCACTCGGCCACCTTCAACAACCGCGGCACGAAGGTCGTCTTCACCGACGAGCTCGGCGGCGGTGGCGGGGCCACCTGCAACGAGGAGATCGGCCCGAACCGGGGCGCCAACGCGATCTACGACCTCACCGGCCGGGGCGACAACCGCAAACTGGAGTTCCGCAGCTACTACAAGATCCCGCGCACCAACGGCGACACCGAGAACTGCGTGGCGCACAACGGCTCGCTGATCCCGGTGCTCGGCAAGGACATCATGGTCCAGGCGTGGTATCAGGGCGGCATCTCGGTGTGGGACTTCACCGACTCCCGCAAGCCCAAGGAGATCGGCTTCTGGGAGCGGGGCCCGCTCTCGGACACCCAGCTGGTCGTCGGCGGCTCCTGGTCGGCCTACTACTACAACGGGCACATCTACTCCTCGGACATCCAGAAGGGGCTGGACGTGCTCGAACTCGACGACTGGCGGACGTGGTCGGCCAAGCTGGTCCACTACCGCGAGTTCAACGTCCAGACCCAGCCCAGCTACCTGAGCTGGTAGCACCACCCGCGCCTGCGGGCCCGGTCCCCTTCTCCGGGGGGCCGGGCCCGCATCACGTGTACGCCACGTCGTGTTTTGCCCCGCCTGTCCCGGGTACCTCGTCCGGCACATTCCGTCACGCAGGAAAGGGGCGCGGCAATGGCGCGAAACGAGTACCACGTGGTGCCGGACGGCGACGGCTGGAAGGTCGAGCAGGGCGGGACCGTCGTCGGCACGTACGACACGAAGCAGGACGCGGTCGACGCGGGGCGGAAGGTGGCGCACGGCAACGAACCGAGCCAGCTCGTGGTGCACACCGCGGACGGCCAGATCGAGACCGAGTACACCTACCAGGACGACCCGTACCCGCCCGCCGGCTGACCGGCATCCCCCCGGCGGTACCGGTCGTCACCTCGCCCGGCACCCGAGCGGATCGGGCCGCCCGGCCGTGCGAAGATGCGCCGTGACCTCCCCAGAGGCTGTTCCGGCCGCACCCGGTCGACGCCGGCCGCACCCGCTGGACGTGATCGCGGTCGGGCTGGCCGTCCTGGGTGCCGTGTGCGTGGCGACGGGCCTGCTGCCCCGCGCCGACGCCGCCGACACCCTCACCCGGGTCCTGCCGCTGCTGGTCTTCCTCGGCACCGTGGTGGTCCTCGCCGAACTGACCGCCGCCGCCGGTGTCTTCGACGTCCTCGCCACCCGGCTGGCGGTCGCCGCCCGGGGTCGCTGGCCGGTCCTCTTCGCGCTCTGCGTCGGCTTCGCCGCGCTCACCACCGTCGTGCTCAACCTGGACACCACGGCGGTGCTGCTCACGCCGGTGATGCTCGCGCTGGCGGTCACCCTGCGCACGGCGGTGGCCCCGCTGGCGGTCACCACGGTCTGGCTGGCGAACACGGCCAGCCTGCTGCTGCCGGTCTCCAACCTGACCAACCTGCTGGCCGCCGACCGGATCGGCCTCGACCCGCTGGCGTACGCGAGCGTCATGTGGCTGCCCCAACTGGCGGCGCTCGCGGTCACCACGATCCTGCTCTGGTACTTCTGGTGGCGGCGCGACCGCCCCGTCGACGGCCGGTTCGCGCCACCGTCGGTGCACCGGCCGACCGACCCGGTGCTCTACCGCACCGCACTCGTCGCCTGCCTGCTCTTCGTCGGCGCGATCGTGGCCGGCGCCCCCGTCGGCCTGGCCTCGGCGGTCGCCGCCGGCCTGCTGCTGCTCGTCTTCGCGTTCCGCTCCCCCGGTACGCTGCGCCCCGCCCTGCTGCCCTGGCGGCTGCTGCTCTTCGTCACCGGCCTGTTCCTGGTGATCCAGACCATCGGCGCGTTCGGCCTGAACGACCTCGTCGCCCGGCTCGCCGGTGACGAGGGCGGCGTGCCCGGACTGCTGCGCGCGGGCGGCACCGGTGCGCTGCTGTCCAACCTCGTCAACAACCTGCCCGCCTACCTGGCCGGCGAGGCGGTGCTGCCGGCCGGTGACCGGCAACGCCTGCTGGCCCTGCTGATCGGCACCAACATCGGCCCGCTGGCGCTGCCGTGGGCGTCCCTGGCCACCCTGCTCTGGCTGGAGCGCTGCCGGGCCGCCCGGGTACGCGTGCCGCTGGCCCGTTTCCTCGCCACCAGCGCCGCCGTCGCGACCCTCGGCACCCTCGCCGCCGTCAGCGCCCTCCTGCTCACCACCTGACCCGCCCGCGAACCCGCCTGGTGGGCGGCTCAGCCGGGTAGGGGTGCGCCGTCGCCCCGGGTGCGTCGTGGGGTGACCAGGCGGCGCACCATCGGGGCGGCGTTCCAGCGGGCCGCGCCCACCAGGTCGCGGGCGTGCTCCAGCATCGTGTAGTCCGGTCGGGCCCGGCCTGCGGCCATCGCCGCGTCCAGGTCGTTGCCGCAGCGCGTCAGCACGCTGTCGAAGTCGCGCCGGACCGGTGCCAGCAGGTCGTAGCCGAAGGAGCGGTGCAGGCGGGCGAAGAGCGGCTTGTACAGCCGGGCCCGCTCGTGCAGGCCGGAGGAGTACGACATCGGGTTCTTGGGGCGGCGACGGATGTAGTCCGGCAGCAGGTCGGCGAAGGCCCGGCGGACGATCCACTTCTCCTGGCCGTCGCGCATCTTGAGGTCGAGCGGCAACCGCATGGCCAGCTCGACCAGGGCCAGGTCCAGGAAGGGCACCCGGGCCTCCACGCCGAAGCCCATGCTGGTCCGGTCGACCCGCTGCAACTCGGTACGACACAGGTTGCGGATCTTGTGCAGGAACAGTCGGCGGGACGCCGCCGGGCCGACCTCGTGGTACATCGGGTAGCCGCCGAACAGTTCGTCGGAGCCGTCCCCGGTGAGCACCACCTTCACGCCCAACTCGCGCAGCCGACGGAAGATCGGCACCGAGACCACCGCGTTGATGATGTCGCCGTACTCGGTCAGCTCGGAGATCCGGATCGCCTCGCGGACGTCGGCGAGGCGGATGTCGCGCGGACGCAACTCGACCACCTCGTGCGGCACCCCCAACTCCTTGGCCAGCCGCCGGGCGTACGCCAGGTCGGGGCTGCCCGGCGCGCCGACGGTGACCGCGACGCAGTCCGGGTGCGCCTGTGCCGTGTGCAGCAGCGCCAGCGAGCTGTCCAGCCCGCCGGAGAGCACCACGCCCACCGTGAGGTCGGTGTCCAGGCGTACCCGGATGCTGTCGGTGAGGGTGTCCCGGACGAGCAGGGCGGCCTCGTCCGGGTCCGTCACCGGCGGCCGGTCCGCGCCGAGGGAGAGCAGGTCCACGTACGGGCGGAGGCGGACCCGGTGGTCCTCGCCGACCCAGCCGTGGTGCCCCGGCGGCACCTCGGTCACCGGCGCCCGCGCCGGCACCAGTGCCTTGACCTCGCTGGCCACGTGCAGGCACCCCGGTGCGCGGGACCAGTACAGCGGCTTCACACCGAGCGGGTCCCGCGCCAGATAGACGCGGCCGGTGGGCCGTTCCGCGATGGCGAGGGCGTACTCGCCGCGCAGCCGGGTCACCATCTCCTCGCCCCACCGTTCGAAGGCGGCGAGCACCACCTCGGTGTCGCTGGCGCTGGTGAACCGGTGCCCGAGGGCGATCAGCTCGGCGCGCAACTCGTGGTGGTTGAAGACCTCGCCGTTGTAGCAGAGCAGCCACCGCTCGTCGGCGGAGAGCCAGGGCTGGACCGCACGGTCCCGGTCCACCACGCGCAGCCGCCGGGTGCCGGCGAGCAGCCCGCTCTCGTACCGCGTCTCGGTGACCTCGCCGCGCGGGACCAGCGTGGCGAGCATCCGTCGGAAGATCGCCGGGTCGGCCTCCGGACCGACGCTCAGCACGATGCCGCACATCGTCAGATCCCCATCTCCGCCTCGTACGCACGACGCAGCCGCCGCGTCGCCGAGGGCGCGAGGCAGATGTGCCATGCCTGCCCCTCGTCGATCACGTTGAGTTCGCCGGCACGCTGCCGGTCCAGCAGGATCCCGGCCAGCGTGTCCCGCGCGCCGAAGCGCTCGTACCAGGCCATCTCCACGTCCACCGCCCAGCCCAGGCAGTGCCCGCTCGGCACCATCGCGGCGTACCCGAGACGGCGCAGCCGGTACTGGTGCTCGGCGCTGCGGACCAGGCTGGTCACCCAGAGCGGCGGCGTGGCCACCGTGGTGGCCGCGGTGAACTCCCGGCCGATGTCGTTGAGCAGCGCGACCACCTCCCGCCGGGCCCGGCGGAACAGCAACCCGGCGGTACGCGGAGTGGCGTCCGGCAGCACCCGGCGACGCACCGCGCGTACGCCCCGGCCGAGCACCGTGCGGGGCTGTTCGGTGTAGCGGAACCGCAGCAGCCCCCGGCGGCGTAGCCACTCCAGGTCCACGAGTTGGGTGCTGTGGTGCACCTCGGCGTCGGTGACGAAGGTGGAGGCGTCGCGCCACCACATCACGTCGATACGCGACAGCAGATAGATCCGGACCAGCGCGGCCAGGTCCCCGGCGGAGCTGCGCGCGTTGGGCTGGTACCGGGCCATCTCCAGCAGCAGGGTCTCCCGCGCGCCGATCAACCCCTGCGGGGTGTCGTCGAGCACCGCGGCGATGGCCGGCTCCCGCAGCCGCTGGTCGATCAGCACCTGGCGGGCCTTCGTGCTGCTCGCCGCCGCGAGCGCGCCCACCTCGACCAGCAGCTCGCCCACGGCCTCCCGGTACGCGTCCAGGTCCGGCCCGTCCGGGGAGGAGTTCGCGAGCCCCCGCACCGACATACGACGCCCGGCCGGTGCCGTGTACGGGACAGGAGGACGCGGTTGCTGCCGTCTGGGGCTACGGTTGGGCACACGCATGGCCGGGCCTCCCTCAGTCGCGACATCACGGTGTATGTCACCCTCTGCGGCACCGTAACCACGCAGACCGGAAGGACCCCGAACAATCCTTCCGTATTCCTCCCTAAGGGGTCAGAACAGACCTTCACGCACGGTCATCTCGGCGACAACGGTCCCGGCCAGCCTTGCGGGCCGGCCGGGACCGATCAGCTCTTCACTCTGCCGGTGGCGGCAGAGTGTGGTGCTCGAACGACATCTCGGCGACCTCGGCACCACGCAACCCCGCACCGTGATCCAGACGGCGCTCGGCCAGACCGATGGCGCCGTTGCGGTTCCGGTAGGCGATGACGAAGGACTGAGTGCTCCCGGTGGAGATCGTGGCCACGGTCGGATCGGTGGCGACGTTCAACGGCGTCCACGGGTCCGGGTTGAGTGACCGCCACTGCCCCCACGTCCCCGCACCGGTTGCCGTCTCGAAGATCTGGTACAGCTCGTCATCGGCACCACGCGCCACGACGGCTACCCGGCTGAGGTCGGGATCCATGACGGCGGCGGGTGAGCCGGCGGCCGTGAAGTCCCCGATCCGCTCCCACTGCGCCGACCAGGAGCCCGTGGCGCTCTCCACCTTGGTGAGGACCGCGCCGTCCGAGCCCCGCACGACGACCCTGGACCGGAAGCCGGGGTGGACGACCGCCGTCGGGGTGCCGGTGACCTGCCCACCAAGGTCGGTCCAGGTCGACAGTGCGCCATCGGGATAGTAGAGCGCCGTCCTCACCGTGCCGGTGGTGGACCGCGCAACCAGCCGTACCGCGTTGTCGCTCTCCTCGACCACGGTGACCTGACCGGTCAGACCGGCGACACCGAGGCTCGTCCAGGACCAGGCGGTCCCGGCCTGGCGGTAGTGCCATAGGCGACTGTCCGCGTCGACGGCGAAGAGGACCTCGACGGGGCTACCACCGTTGTCGAGGCGGACTCCTGTGGGCGGCCCAGCCATGGAACAACCGAGACTCGACGGCGCCTCGAAGACACCACCGGCAGAGGACGTCTCGGCGGCAGACCAGATGTTGGTGTCGATGTTCTGCGCCGCCACCTGGACCTTGCTGTCGGGACGCTGGTGAAGCGACGGCGGACCGGTGTACGCCTGCTGACCGGAAATGGCCGTCCAGGCGATGAATCCCCAGGCGCTCGGATCGGCCGAACCCATCCGCAACACGCCCGCATTGTCGGTGTAGGCGAACGTCACCTTGCGGACCGCCGTGCCGTCCGGTGAGCCCTGCATCACCGTCATACGGGTGAAGGATTCCGGCGTGAGCTCCTGCAATGGGTTGGCGAACCAACCCTGGAGGTCGACCACCACGTGCACCGTACCGCTGCTGCCGTTCCGGATCCTGATCTTGCCCTCGGTGCCGACCTTGGTAACGGCGAGGCTTCCTCTGGCCACCTGGCCGGTGCTGAAGCTCGTCACCGAGGCACTGTTAGCGGTCGCCCCGACCGGCCAGACCCTCAGGTAACCGTTGTTGCTCGGGTGTCCAGCAGCCGGCTGGCCGCCAGAATGCGCAGACCGGCACCGGTGGTCGGCGTGGCGGTGAAGTAGCCCTGCACCGAGATGACCACGTGGACTGTCCCACTACCACCATTAGTGATCACCACCCGGCCGTCGGCGGGCAGCTTCACGCTCATTCCCATCGACGTCGTACCTACCTGGTAATCCCAGGGCGCTCGCGGCGCTGGCCTGGTTCGCCGGTGCGGCGGTGACGAAGCTCGTCGTGGTCGCACCCGTCACCACCACGCCGATCATCGCCGCCGAAGCCCCGGCGGGAATGACACCACCGGTCAACGTGACCGTACGGGTACCACCACTGGCACCGATCGGGCCGGTCGTGCTGCCGAGGCCGCTACGGGTATCGACGACCTGGACAGGGTCGATCGGCACAAAGCCCCCGCCCGCAGTGGTCGTGACACTGGTGAAGTAGCCCTGCACGTCGAGCTTGACGTGCGTACTGCCGCTGTGGTTGTAGAGGCTGAGCTTGCCCTCGCTGCCGGGGGAGACGACGACCGAGTTGGTCAACACCTCATCCTTGGACGCGTTGAGCGAGGCCACGATCGGCCGGGTCGCACCGTTCGGGAAGACCGTCGGGTAGGTGTTCCCCGTGGGGCTGACAGCCGTGATGTCGACGAGGAGAGCGCGCACCCCGCTCGTCGGCACCCCGCCCACACCGAGCGCAGTGAAAGTGGTCGTGGACGTCGCGCCCCGCGCGCCGGTCACTCCACCTACACCGCTGCGGGTGTCCAACAGAACGGTATTGACCGGAACGAAATCCCCACCTCTTCCGGCCGCGTCGGCACCCGCCGACCCCGCCGGAACCACGACGACCGACCCTAATACCAACGACACGGCAACCGGCAGAGCCGCCAACCGTCGCCGCCGCGCTCTCTTCATAAACCACCTTCGAAATAAATTGCAACTCAACACAACATCGCCTCAATCATTCCACGCCACACCATAGGCCGACACCGACATCCGCCGGCCTATTCAACAATTTGGAGTCATACTTTCAACGATCATCACCAAGCCAGCCTCTTATTGCGGCACGCGTTACACCCTCAACACGCGGAGAGGCGGACATCCACTCCCCATGCTGTCGGAGCGTCTGAGAGCGGCGAGGATGGCACATGCCCCTAAAGTCGATAGCTGATTGACCAACATCACATCTTAAAATTACTCTTCCGTCCAGAGAGAGCATTACAAAGGAGGGCCGACAGGCTTGGTTACCCAACACACCAGACGACGCCCCAGCGCCGACAATGTCCCACTGCTCCAGCAGACGTACACGCACCCACCACCAAACCGGAAACCTCTCATCGAGAGACTTGACCGCCACCAGAAAGTGCGGTCGAGCTACACTGAAGAGCCCGCCTTCGATCGACAGGCGATACCATTCTGCGTTCGCATTATCCCTCAGCATCGGATCAGATAATTCGACTGAACCCCCAAACACTCCATCTTGCGAAGTGCAGCTACCGACAAAAGTCGCCAGAGCTGGCGGGATTAGCCGATTGGCCAAGTCCACCACGCCGAGTAGACCCAGCCCGGCCTTGACAAGCGAATCCGAAAGCGCGATCCCATCCACAGACAAATCCTTTGAAGCTAGACCAGAAAGAGTCGATACCTGCAGGCCACACCAGCCGTCATGCGCCCTACGACCTTGTAGCCCAAGGATAGGGAATTATATGTTTGTAGTTGTGTGATCCATCTTGACGTCTACCAACGTAGGCGATCCTCCCGCCACCATCGATAAGAATGCGGGCCTGGCTGCGTGGATCACCATTGTCGTAGATAGCCGAGTCCTTCCATCGCTGAGCCGCTCTTGGAGCCCCGGAGGCTTTATACACGTCCGGCTCAAGGTTTCGAGCAGGGCCCGTCATCTGCTGCGGATAGTTCGGGTTGGAAAGAACATCGGTGACAAGATCGTGAATGTCTTGTGGCGTCTCGTAGAATTCTCCATTTGCCGCACTTCTAGCAGAAATGGCCTCCGGTGAATAATTTTCATCAGGAGTCCCATTTACTCCCGCCACAATTGTGTACGAGAACCGGCGTGTCACCGGCCGCCACATAGTACGTGTGGATTTCGTGATCTCGACCAGGTTCTTGCTACCCAATCCGACGATCAAAGCGGTGACCGGTCGGATCGCGGTCCGGCCGGTGGTCGGGTCGGTGGCGACCACCTTGTCGCCGACCCTGTTCCACGGGCAGGACCTCTCTGGACCGCCAGACCGCTGATCACACGTCCACCGACGGCCGTCGGATCACCTCGAACCGACGCCCGTCGGCGCTCACCACCAACCGCAATCACGAGCGACGCGAACGGCCTCGGCCCGGTTGTCCACACCCAGCTTCTGCACCGCCAGCGCGAGATAGTTGCGGACGGTGCCGCTGGAGAGATGGGCGCGGCGGGCGATCGCCGCGACCGATGATCCGTCCTCGGCCAGCCGCAGCGTCTCCAGTTCGCGCGGGGTCAGTGGGCACGGCGGGATGCTCAGCGCGTCGGCCGCCAGCGCCGGGTCGACGTACCGGCCACCGGCGTGCACCCGGCGGATCACGTCGGCGAGGGCCCCGCCCGGCGCGCCCTTGGGCAGGAAGCCGCGCGCTCCCGCGGAGAGCGCGCGGGCCAGGTGTGGCGGGCGTCCCTGCCCGGTGAGGATGACCACCGCGCACTCCGGCAGCACCCGGGCCAGTTCGGCGGCGACGCCGAAACCGTCCTGGCCGGGCATGGCCAGGTCGACCACGGCCACGTCGGGTCGGTGGGCCAGGGCGGCGATGACCGCCGCCGGCCCGTCGGCCGCCTGCGCGACGACCGTCAGGTCCGCCTCCAACTCCAGCAGGGCGGCCAGGGCGGCACGGATCAGTTCCTCGTCGTCGGCGAGCAGGACCCGGATCATGCGACGGCCGGTACGGTCGCCTCGACGGTGAACACGTCGTCGGCCCGGTCGACGCGGAGCCGTCCACCGGCAGCGGCGAGCCGGTCGGCCAGTCCGCGCAGGCCGTGACTGTGCCGGTCCGCCGTCCCCGTCTCGGTCGCCCCGTCGTTCGTCACGGTCATCCGCACCTCGTCCTCCCGCTGGGTGATCTCGATCCGGCACCAGGCGGCCCGGCTGTGTCGCAGCACGTTGGTGCCGGCCTCGCGGAGCACCGCCGCGAGTTGGGTGGCCGTCTCCGGCGGCAGCTCACCGGTGGGCGGAACGACGGTGCACCGTACGCCGGACGAGCGCAGCACCTGCGCGACCGCCGTCGCCTGCTCGCCGAGGTCGACCCGGCGGTAGCCGTGCACCGTCCGGCGTAGTTCGGTGAGGGCGGTGGCCGCGAGCCGCTGCGCCTCGCCCGCCTCC
>NZ_SISL01000191.1:0-10822 GCF_004307965.1 Verrucosispora sp. SN26_14.1
TATAAGAGACAGCGCCCACCGCGCCGGTGCCGGCCAGCATCGCCCGCCGCGACCGGCAGCAGCCGGCCTGCTCGTGGTTCATCCGAGGTGCCTTTCCGTCAGAGCTGGAAACCGAACGTGGTGAAGTACCAGACCGACGAGGTCAGGAAGATGCCGATCAGGGCCACGAACACCACCCCGCCGACCACCGGCAGCACCCAGCCGGCGAGTCCGCGCTTGGGCAGGGTCAGCATCTTGGTGGCGAACGCGCCGAAGAAGAAGCAGCCCAGCAGGGAGTGCATCAGCACCCGGGTGTCGAAGTCGGCGAAGCCGAGCGCGTACAGGCAGTGCACCGCGACCGGGACGGTGAGCAGGAAGGCGATCCGTCCCGACCAGCGGTGCGCGGTGCCGGCCCAGGACGGGGAGAACCCGCCGAGCCGGCCCCACATGGACAGCGCCGAGAGCAGTTGGACGACGGCGAAGAAGGCCGCGCCGGTGCCCAGCCACACCTTCACCGTCAGCGGCGAGGAGAACCCCGCCACGTTGACCGCGATGCCGGTCGGGGTGTGGGTGCGGCCGTACACCCCCAACGCCACCGCGACCCCCGCCCCGACCAGCAGCGGGACCACCATCGACGGTCGTGGCCTCGGCGCGCTCGGCGGCGGCGGGCCGTCGAGGTCGCGCATCACCTCCATCGAGGGCTCCCGGGGGCGGCGGGGCACCGTCCGGACGCTGCTGTGGCGGTGCTGGGACATCACCGTGCTCCGGGGACGACCGGTGCGGCGGTGATGGTGACTCCGTTGACCTTGGTGGTGAAGAAGGCCGGGTCCAGCGGCGGTGCCGGGATGGGCTTGCCGTTCCAGGTGACGATGCCGATCTGGGTGCCGTCCGGCAGCATGATCCAACCGCCGTCGATGCCGGCCGCGCGGATCTCCTCGGTGGCCCGGTAGATCGCCGGTGCGGTGCCGGAACCGGACTTGACCACCGGAGCGTCGTCGGTCTTCTCCTCGGGACGGGCGGTGAACTTCCACCGGCGTACGCCGACGACCATCTCGCCGCTGGCGACATCGCCCCGGATCACGCCGGTGAGCTTGGCGTCCTTGCCGGTGAGTTCGATCTTGCCGTCGCGGACCGTGCCGGAGAGCCACACCTCCATCTCGCGACCGTCGCAGACGTACGCCTCCGCCTTGCCGTTCTTGACGGTGATCGCGATGGTGGCGCCGTTCTCGAGCTGGCCGATCCAGTTCTGCTCCACCGAGTTGACCTCGGTACCGGCCGACGACGGGTCCCGGTCGGTCGGTGGCGAGGTCACGCCCGGTCGTGCGCCGTCGGTGCCGTCGGGGGCGTCCGGGTCCACCTCCGGCTCGGCGGGGTCGTCCACATCGCCGTCGACGTCTGCCTCGACGTCGTCCTCGATCCCGGGCGACGGTGCCGGCGCGGCGGCCGGCGGTCCGTTCCCGGCGGCGGGCTGGGTTCCCGGCGGGGATGCCTGCGCACTCATCGTGAACAGCACGGCGGCCGTCACCGCCCCCGAGAGGAGGGTGAGCAACGGGGTCATGCGCTTCATGGGCCACTCCCTTCGCCCAAGACGTACGGCCGGCGGCGGTGTATCGGTTCAATCGGCGCGGGAGAACCTTTGCCGCAAGGTCGAGGCGGTGTCCGAGGTGGTCCGTTCGGACAGGTGTCGATCACCCTGAGCGGTCGGTCGGCCCACCGTCGGCGACATTTGCGGGCGGGGAAGCTGTCTCGCGAGATCGATAACGACTACCATTACACCGCTCGGGAGGTCCTCAAGGGACCGACGACCGCCGACGAGACGGGGTGGGCGATGGCCGCCGGTACCGACACGGACGCCGGTGGTGGCGGCCGGGAACTGCTCCGATCACTGGTCCGGGCGCAACGGGGCCGACTCGCCTCGGCCGTGCTGCTCGCCGTCGCGGCGGTGGCGTGCCAACTCGTGCCCTACCTGATGGCCTACCGGGTCGCGGTCGAGCTGGTCACCGAGGCGGACCCCGACGGCGGTTCCCTGATCCGGTACGCCGTGGTCGCGCTGGTCGCCATCGTGGCCGGCACCGGGCTGATGGGCGGGGCCCTGGCGATCAGCCACGTCTGCGCGTACTGGCTGCTGCACCGGCTGCGCCAGCGCATCGCCGAACGCGTCTCGGTGCTGCCGCTGGGCGAGGTGACCCGGCGCGGCAGCGGCGGGGTCGGCAAACTCGCCATGGAGGACGTCGAACGCGTCGAGGTCTTCGTCGCGCACATGCTGCCCGACGCGGTCGCCGCGATCACCGTGGTCGCGGCCACCACCGTCTGGCTCTTCGTCATCGACTGGCGGCTGGCGCTCGCGGCGGTGGCGGTCGTCCCGCTGGCCATGCTGGCGATGCGGCACGCCACCCGGGGCTCGGGCGCGTGGGTGGCGCAGTGGCACGGCGCCGGGATGGCCATGAACCAGGCGGTCACCGAGTTCCTCCACGGCATCAAGGCCGTCAAGGTGTTCAACCGGCAGACCGACACGGTGGCCCGGGCCACCGACGCGGTCCGCCGGTACGTCGACTCGGAGACCCGCTGGGGGCTGGCCTTCCTGCCCGGCGGGGCCGCGTACTTCACGGTGATGGCGGCCAACGTGGCCGTCGTCGTGCCGGTCGGGCTCTGGCTCTACCGCGACGGCGCGGTCGACCTGCCCACACTGCTGCTGTTCCTGCTGCTCGCCCTCGGGTACACCGCGCCACTGACCAAACTCACCGGCTACAGCTCCCAGTTGCGCCAGGTGCGGTTCGGCGCCGACGAGATCGCCGCCCTGCTGAACAGCCCGGCGCTGCCGGACACCGGCCACCGGGTGCCGCTCGGCCCGACCTCGGTCGAGCTGACGGACGTCTCGTTCGGCTACACCCCCGACCGGCTGGCGCTCGACGGGGTGAGCATCCACGCCGAGGCGGGCCGGGTCACCGCCGTCGTCGGCCCCAGCGGCTCGGGCAAGAGCACCGTCGCCCGCCTCGTCTCCCGGTTCTTCGACGTGGACGCCGGCAGCGTCCGGGTGGGCGGTGTCGACGTCCGCGACATGGCCGTCGACCAGCTCATGGACACCGTCGCGGTGGTCTTCCAGGACCCGTTCCTGTTCCACGACACGGTCCGGGCCAACCTGACCCTGGGCCGACCCGACCTCGACGACGAGACCGTGCACCGGGCCGCCCGGGCGGCGCGCTGCCACGACTTCATCCTCTCCCTGCCGCAGGGCTACGACACGGTGGTCGGTGAGCGCGGCGCCACCCTCTCCGGCGGCGAGCGGCAACGCATCTCGATCGCCCGCGCCCTGCTCAAGGACGCGCCGGTGGTCGTGCTGGACGAGGCGACCGCCTCCACCGACCCGGAGAACGAGATCGCCATTCAGCAGGCGGTGGCGAACCTCGCCACCGGACGCACCCTGCTGGTCATCGCGCACCGACTCAGCACCATCCGCGACGCCGACCGGATCGTGGTGCTGACCGACGGCCGGGTGGCCGAGACCGGCCGCCACGACGACCTGGTGGCCGCCGACGGCACGTACGCGCGGCTCTGGGCCGACGCCACCACCAGCGCCCGATGGAGCCTCGGCGCCAGCGACGAGCGGAGCGGAGCGCGCGGATGAGCACCCTGACCTCACCTCCCGACGGCCGACCGGACGCGCCGCCCGTCGGCACGGTGGCCGGACGCACCGCGGCCCTCATCCGCCGGCTGTGGGAGCTGTCCGACCCCCGGCTGCGTCGCCAGCAACTGTGGGGGATCGCCGCCCGGATGGCGGCGGCGGTCTGCATCGCGGTGCCGATCTGGCTGCTCGTCGTGGTGCTCCAACGACTCCGCGAGGCCAACCTCGGCGGGCCGCCGATCAGCCAACGCGAGGTGCTCTGGTGGAGCGTCGCCGTGGTGGCGGCGACCGTCGGCCAGTTCGGCTTCGACCTGCTCGCGCAGCGGCAGAGCTGGGTGGCCTCCTTCGAACTCCTCGGCGAGCTGCGCCTGCGGGCGTTGGAGCACCTGCGCCGGCTCCCGCTCGGCTACCACACCAAGCGGCAGACCGGCGACCTCACCGCACTGGTCACGCACCATCTCAGCGAACTGGAGCCGGTGGTCTTCGGCGCCGTACCCACCATCATCGGCGCGGCCCTGCTGCCGCTGGTGATCGCGGTGGGCCTGCTGGTCGAGGACTGGCGGATGGGCCTGGCCGCGCTGGCCACCATTCCGCTGGCGATGCTGGTCTACGCCTGGTCGCAGCGGACCTTCGCCCGGCTCGCGGCCGAACGCGCCCAGGCCAGCGGCCAGGCCGCGGCCCGCTTCCAGGAGTACGTCTCGGGCATCGCGGTGGCCCGCGCGCACGGTGCCACGGGTGAGCGCTCCAGCCGTCTCGCACAGGCCCTGGTGCGGCACCGGGAGGCGAGTATCGGGCTGGTCAACAAGCTGGTCGTGCCGCTGGTGCTCTTCCTGACGGTGATCGAGCTGGGGCTGCCGGTGGTCCTGCTGGCCGGTGCCTTCCTGCTGATCGGCGGCGACCTGGCACCGGCCACCTTCCTGGTGTTCGCGGTGCTGTCGCTGCGCATCCACGGGCCGTTGCGGGCGATGGGTGAGCAGACCGAGAGCCTACGGGTCGGTGAGGCGGCCGTGGACCGGCTCGGCGCGCTGCTGGCCGAGCCGGTGCCGGCGGAGGTCCGTGCCGGACCGGTGCCGCAGGGCCACGACGTCGAGTTCGACCGCGTCTCCTACACCTATCCGGGGGCGGCCCGGCCGGCGCTGCGGTCGGTCAGCTTCGAGGCCACCGCCGGCACGGTGACCGCGCTGGTCGGCAGCAGCGGCGCCGGCAAGACCACCTGCCTGCACCTGCTGGCCCAGTTCTTCGCGCCGGACTCCGGGGCGATCCGGATCGGCGGGGTGGACATCCGGGAACTGGACAGCGGAACCCTCTTCGACGCGGTGACCGTCGTCTTCCAGGACAGCTACCTGTTCAGCGAGTCGGTGCGGGACAACATCCGGTTCGGCCGACCGGATGCCGACGACGACGAGGTGGACCGTGCCGCCGCGCAGGCCCGGGTGGACGAGATCGTGGCGCGGCTGCCGCAGGGCGCGGACACCCTGGTCGGTGAGGGCGGTGCCACGCTGTCCGGTGGTGAACGGCAGCGGTTGTCGCTGGCCCGCGCCATCCTCAAGGACGCGCCCATCGTGCTGCTGGACGAGCCGACCGCCGCGATGGACGCCACCAACGAGCGCCACGTCCAGCAGGCCCTGTCCGGCCTGATCCGGGACCGGACGGTGCTGGTGGTCGCGCACCGGCTCGGCACGGTGCGGCACGCCGACCGGATCGTGGTCCTCGACGCCGGCGAGGTCGTCGAGGTGGGACGGCACGACGAACTCCTGGCCCGCGACGGGCGGTACGCGCGGATGTGGGCCGAGCAGGAGGCGACCCGGTCCTGGCGGCTGTAGTCGTCTGACGGGCGGCCGTCGGCCGCCCGTCAGACGGGTGACGCTCTCCGGGTGGTCCGGGACAGCCTCAGGCGGCAATCCAGACGTTCTTCGGCCGCAGGAACTCCCGGACGCCGGCCTCGCCGCCGATGCGACCCCAGCCGCTCTGCCGCATCCCGCCGAACGGGGCCGAGGGCAGCACGCCGGGCACCCCGTTGACCCAGACACTGCCCGCCGCCACCGCGCGGCTCACCCGGTGCGCCGTGCGCAGGTCGGTGGTGTGCAGGTACGCCCCGAGTCCGTAGCGGGTGCCGTTGGCCAGCCGGATCGCCTCCTCCTCGGTGTCGAAGGAGGTGAACGCCAGCACCGGCCCGAAGATCTCCTCCTGCGCCAGTTCGCTGTCCGGGTCGACCTCCCCGAACACCGTCGGCGCGATGAAGTACCCGTCGCCGAGGTCGCCGCCGAGGCGCTCGCCGCCGGTCACCAGCCGCCCCTGGCCCTTGTCCCGGGCCCGCTCCACCACACCCAGGATCCGGTGGCACGCCTGCTCGCTGACGACCGGGCCCATCATGGTGCGGTCCTCGGCGGGATCGCCGAGCGGCACCCGGGCCAGCCGGGCGGCGACGGTCCGCAGCACCTCGTCGTAGACGGACGAGTGCACCAGCACCCGGGTGCCGTTGGCGCAGCCCTGGCCGCTGAGCGCGACGACGCCGCTCATCGCCAGCCGGGCCGCCATCCGCACGTCGGCGTCGGCGAAGATGACGTGGGCCGACTTGCCGCCCAGTTCCAGGCCCACCGGCAGGAGCCGCTCGGCGGCGGTGGCGAGGATCCGCCGGGCGGTGGCGCCGCCGCCGGTGAAGTGCACCTTGTCCACGCCCGGGTGGCGGACCAGCGCCTCGCCGCCGGCTGCCCCGCCGGGCACCACGTTGAGCACGCCGGGCGGGAAGCCCGCCTCCAGAGCCAGCTCACCGATGCGCAGCGCGGTGAACGGCGCCAGCTCGGAGGGCTTGAGCACGATCGTGTTGCCGGCCGCGAGCGCCGGGCCGAGCATCTGCGCGACCGACACCAGCGGGCCGTTCCAGGGGATGATCAGGGCCACCACGCCGTACGGCTCGTCCAGCGTGTAGTCGACGGCCCGGATCGGCCACGTCGGGACGACCTCGCCGCCGACCTTGTCCGCCCATCCGGCGTTGTACCGCAGGTGGTCCACGGCGACCCGGGGCATCACCGAGGCGAACTGCCGGGGGCAGCCGTTCTCCAGCGTCTGTAACCCGCCCAGCTCGGTGGCGTGCCTCTCGACCAGGTCGGCCAGGGCGAGCAGCAGATCCCGGCGTACGTTGCCGGGGGTGGCCCGCCAGCCGTCGAGGGCCTCCCCCGCGGCACGGACCGCCGCGTCCATCTCGGCGGCGCCGCCCAGCGGCACGGCTGCGGTCACGCGTCCGTCGGCGGCGTAGACGTGCTCGTGCACGCCGCCGGTGGTGGTGGCCGTGCGGGTGGCGCCGATCAGGGCGGCGGTGTCCGGGATCAGTTCGGTCGGAGCGGCGGTGACGGGCACGTGGTGACACCTCTTCCGGCTCGGCGCGCCATCCGATGGCGACGGTCAGCGGAGTATGTTGGGTCGAATCCTAGTGTAGTTTGTTGCGTTAGATAGCCCCCCGTCCGGACGGTCGGGTGGCGTACCGGATGGTTGGACCGAGGAGGCCGGTCGTGTCAGGACAGCTGTCGTACTTCGAGTTCGGGGTGCCGGACGTCGCGGTGGCCAGCAGCTTCTACGCCGAGTTGTTCGGCTGGAAGGTGCAGGCGCAGGAACACGGTGGGTCGATCGACACCGGGGAGGGGGCGGTGCCGGGCGGCTTCCACCGCGATCCCGGGCCGCCGCAGCACTACCTCTACTTCCGGGTGGACGACATCGACGCCGCCATCAAGCGGGTGCAGGAACTCGGTGGCGAGGTGGAGCCGATGCGTCCGGCCACCGAGGAGTGGGGTGCGTTCGCCGAGTGCCGGGACAACCAGGGACTCGCCTTCGGCCTGCACGTACCGCCCGCGCCGAAGGACTGACCGCACGGCACGAGGGCCGGGTACCCGATCGGGTACCCGGCCCTCGCGCGGGTCGGGGGCGGGTCACCCCTCGTCGGTGAGGAACCGGCCCGGCACGAAGCCGGTCCGGGCCGTGGAGAGCCCGCCGTCGACCGTGACCACCGCACCGGTCACGTACGATCCGGCGCGGCTGCACAGGTAGATGGCGGTGCCGACGATGTCGTCCGGCCGCCCGATGCGCTGCAACGGCGTCACCGCGGCGATCTCCTCGCCCATCGCCTCCAGCACGCCGGCCATCATCCGGGACGGGAAGCTGCCCGGTGCGATCACGTTCGCGGTCACCGTCGGCGCGAAGTCGTGGGCCAGCATCCGGGTGATGTGGTGGATCGCCGCCTTGGCGGCGGCGGCCGAATAGGTCGGCATCTCCGGCACCCGCTGGGCGTCGGCGCTGCCGATGTTGACGATGCGCGCCGGGTCCTCGGCGGTGCCGGCCGCCCGCAGCAGTCCGGCCAGTTCCCGCACCAGGAACAGCGGCGCCTTCAGACCCAGGTCGAGCACGCTGTCCCAGGCGTTGGCGGGGAACTGCTCCACCGGCGCGGTCCAGGCGGTGCCGGCGTTGTTCACCAGGATGTGCAGCCCGGACTCCCGCTCGGCGATCTCCCGCGCCAGCCGGACGCACTCGGACTCCTCGGAGAGGTCGGCGGGGATCGCCACGCACGTCCCGCCACCGGCCGAGAGTTCCTGGGCCACGTCCTCGCAGTCGGACTTCGTCCGGGCGGTCAGGTAGACGCGCGCACCGGCGGCGACGAAGCCCTCCGCGATCATCCGGCCGATGCCCTGCGTGCCGCCCGTGACCAGTGCCGTCTTGCCGGCGACCGAGAACAACTCACTCATTGGAACCTCCACAGACGATGTGCTCTCCACGGCGCCGGTCCACGGCCGGCCCCGTGACGACTCGGGTCAGAGCGGCCCGGTGGACGTCTCCTCGTCCACCACGAGCGCGCCCACCGTGGCGTACGAGTCGCGGCCCGCCACGAAGTGCTGGGTGGCGGTACGCATGTCCCGCATCCGCCGTTGCAGGGGCGAGGTGTCGTACACCGCCGTACCACCGGCCAGCGTGTACGCGGCGTCGACGACCTGCGCGCAGAGGCTGGTCACCTGCGCCGCCGCCGCGCGCAGCCGGGCCCGGCCACCGGGTGACCCGCCCTCGGGTGCCGCCGTCGCCTCGGCCGCCTCCGCGTACAGCAGCGCCCGGGCCGCCCGGTGCATGGTCTGCGCCTCGCCCAGCCGGTCGAGGAAGACCGGGGAGTCGGCGAGCCGCCGCGCGCTCAACGCCGGACGTTTGCCGTCGGCGGCCAGACGCACCAGGTCGGTCAGCGCGCCGTCGGCCAGCCCGACCGCCACCGCGCCGATGATCAGGCTGGACTGCGCGATGCGGTGTGCGGCGTCACTGTCCTGCGGGGATACCGCGAGATGCTCCGGCACCCGCGCGTCGTCGACCGTCACGTCGTGGCTGGCGGTGCCGCGCAGCCCCAGCACCTGCCAGGTGTCGAGGACCCGGACGTCCCGGGCCGGCACGAACAGGATGCGGGTGGCCGGTGCGCCGTCCGGGCCGACCGGCACACTGCGCCCGGAGACCAGCACGCAGTTCAGATAGAACCAGGCGGCCCGGGGGCACCCGGTGACGAAGGGCCAACGGCCGGTCACCCGCCACCCGTCGTCGCCGGTGCGGGCCCGGCCCTTGGGCGCCACGGCCCCCGCGACCAGGGTGTCCGCGCCGTCGGCGAAGACCTCGTCGAGCGCGGCGGCCGGACCGCACCGCACGATCAGGTGCGACAGGGCCACCTGGCCCACCGTCCACGAGGTGGCCGCGTCGGCGCGGGCGAGCTCCTCCAGCACGGCGAGCACGTCGGAGAGGTCGAGCTGGTCGCCGCCGTGACTGGCGGGGGCGAACATCCGGAAGCAGCCGGCCGCGCGGAGGTCGTCCACGAGGTCGTCGGGGAGGCCGCGTCGCTGCTCGATCTCCTCGGCGTGCTTCGCCACGCGGGACGCCAGCTCGCGTACCCGGGACAGCGTTGGGTTCACGTCGGCCCCCTCCTGTGTTCGGTGTGTCGTGTTCGGACGCTATCTCTCGTCGCCGGGTGCTGTCCATGGCGCGCCCGCGTGGATAGAGTGTGCCGAGAAAACAACACACACGTGTGTCGCCGGAGGGGATACCGATGACGACTCCCATCGACCCGCAGGCCCGGGTCTTCGCGGTCCGGATGTGGACCTCGCTGCTGGCCACCCAGGAACTGCTCGCCACGTACCTCGGTGTCCGACTCGGGCTCTACGACGACCTCGCGGCCAAGGGCCCCGGCACGGTGGGGGAGATCGCCGCGCGCGTCGGGGTCGACCCGAGGTACGCCCGCGAGTGGCTGGAACAGCAGGCGGTGGCCGGGGTGCTGACCGTCGACGACGCGTCGGCCCCGGCCGACGAGCGGGTGTTCACGCTGCCCGCCGCGCACGCCGAGGTGCTGACCGTCTCGGACAGCCCGCTGTCCATGTCGGCGCTTGCCGTACTGCCGCTGGGCGGTGTGGCGGCTGCGCTGCCGGCGCTGCTCGACGCGTACCGCAGCGGTGCCGGTGTGGCCGACGCGGTCTACGGCGTCGACTGGCGGGAGGGGCACGCCGGGGCGAACCGCGCGATGTTCACCCACCAGATGGCCGGCTGGCTGCGCCGGCACGCTCCGGACATCCACACCCGACTGGTCGGCACGCCGGCCCGGGTCGCGGACGTGGCCTGCGGTGCGGGCTGGGCGGGCATCGGGTTGGCGCGGTCCTTCCCCGGGATCACCGTGGACGGGTACGACATCGACCCCGAGGTGATCGCGGACGCCACCGGGCACGCGGCGGACGCCGGGTTGAGCGACCGGGTCTCCTTCGCCGCCCGGGACGCCGCCGACCCCGACCTGGCCGGCACGTACGACCTGGTCTGCCTCTTCGACGCGCTGCACGAGATCGCGCGCCCGGTGGAGGTGCTGCGGGCCTGCCGGCGGCTGTGTGCCGACGGCGGCAGCGTGCTGGTGCTCGACGCCCGGGTGGCGGAGCGGTTCGCCGCACCGGCCGACGAGATCGAACGCTTCCAGTACGCCACCAGCGTGCTGCACTGCCTGCCGGCGAGCCGCAGTCAGCAGCCCTCCGCCGGCACCGGCACGGTGCTGCGCCCGGACGCGGTCCGGGACCTCGCGGCCGAGGCCGGCTTCGTGGCGGTCACCCAGTTGCCCATCGACGACCGCTTCCACCGGCTGTACCGGCTGATCGGCTGAGCCCGCCGCCCGCCGCCCGCCGGCGTCGTGTGCGGCGGGTCGGACGACGAGAACGGCCGGCCACCCATCGGGGT
>NZ_SISL01000192.1:0-10821 GCF_004307965.1 Verrucosispora sp. SN26_14.1
CCCGCCCCGGCCGCGACGTCCCGCCCCCGGCGCAGCTGGAGCCTGAACTGGCTCAGCCCGACGGTGGCCCGCCGCATGGTCAGCCTCCCCGTGCTGCTGCTCTGCGTCCTGGTCATCGCGGGCGGCGTGTATCTCGCCGCCGACGATCCCGACCTGCTGCCCACGCCCGGCGAGACGCTGCTGTTCCCCATCCACTTCGCGGCGCTGACCTGGGCGACGTTCATCCTCACCCTGGTCGGGGTCGCGATCCACGAGGCCGCGCACATGGTCGCGGCGCGGGCGGCGGGCGTACCGTCGCGGCTCGTCATCGGCAACCAGATGTACATCCTGGTGGTCCAGACCGACATGAGCACGATCTGGATGGCGCCGAAGCGGCAGCGCTTCGTCGCGTTCATCGCCGGGACCCTGGTGGACGGTGTGCTCGCCTCGTCCTTCGTCTTCGCCCTCTGGGCGGGCCGGCAGGGCTACCTGCAACTGCCGGAGTGGGGCGCGCTGCTGCTCACGGCACTGCTCTTCACGTACCTGGTCCGGATCATCTGGCAGACCTTCCTGTTCCTGCGGACCGACGGCTACTACATCGTCGCCACCGCGCTCGGTTGCCGGAACCTGATGTCCGACACCGAGGACTACCTGCGCAACCTGGTCGCGCGGATGGTGCGGCGCGCACCCCGGGTGGACCAGTCCGGCCTGCCCCGGCGGGAGATGCGCGTCGTGCGCTGGTACGCCCTGGCGTGGATCGGCGGGCGCCTGATGGCCCTGCTCACCCTGATCTTCGTCGGGATCCCGCTGCTGTGGGGCTTCATCTACCAGTTCCTGCTCTTCGTCTCCGGCCAGGACTCCATGATGGGGTCGTTTGACTTCGTCACCATCGCGGTGATCAGCTTCCTGCTCGACGGCGGCGGGCTGCTGCTCTGGGGACGCAGCCTCTATCGGGGTGCGCGGGAGCGACGTCGCCGGCACGACGTCCGGTCGGCCCGGGAGCAGGCCCGCGCAGCCACCCCGAGCACCACGACGCAGAAGGTCGTGGAACCGAGCGGCCAACAGTGACCCCTCGGTCGTCTCCCCCGACTCCCGCCTGCGGCCGACGTGGTCGCAGGTGGGAGTCGGCGGCGTTGCGGGTGGCGGCCGGCGTAGGGCGCGCAGCGGTCACGCCACGGCGTCGGGGCGAGCCAGCCGGCCCGGCCCCAGGCCCATCCGTTCCATCAGGTAGTCGACGATCAGGCGCGGATCGGCGTGGAGGGAACCGCACGGTGCTCTCCGGATCATCCCGCGATCGGTGAAGCGTTGCAGGAACAGTCCGACCCGGGAGCGGGTCGTGCCGATCATCGCGGCGTAGTCCTCGTGGCGCAGCTTGAGACCGATCCGGATGGTGCGTCCGGAGGCGGTCCCGAAACCCTGTGCCAGGTCGAGCAGTCGCATCGCCAGGCGCGCCTCGCAGTCGGATGTGGTGTGTTGCAGCAGCAGCGAGCGGTGCCGACGCGCTTTCAACATCTGGCTGTGCAACCACACGTCGCAGATGCTCGCGTCGTCGAGAAGGTCCCGCAGGACGACGGTGTCGAGCACGATCAGATTCGTGTCGACAACGGCAGCGGGAATGTACTGGTTCGGCATTCCGGGAAGTGAGTCCTCGCCGAAGTAGTCGTTCTTCGACAACACGTCGATAATGGTCCGGCGACCGGTCGGAGAATAGTGCTCCAGGTATATCGCGCCACCGTCGATGAAATAGACACGACCGTCCGCGCCCTCCGTCTGGTGCAACAGATCACCGGCCGCGAGCGTCACCCGTCGGGCCGCCACCGTGTGTGAGTAGAGAGCGGACCGTACGCCCCTCATGAGGCGGTGTGTCAGCTCGGAGCCGCGCGGCACGAGCATGTCGTCCAGGACGTTCGTGGCGGTCCGCGTACTGGCCAGGGTCATCTCCGTTCACCGTCCCGATGTCTCGTCAGCGCGGTGGGTGCCCAGGGATCGCGCCGGACCATCAATGATCTTGACGTCCGTTCCTGATACGCTAGCGAGTCACCCGGCCGCCCGTCAGTCGCGCGTTTTACCGGCTCCGGCGGACCGAACGGTTCCTCAGATGTGACCACCCGGCCAGAATGGGTCCGATTCGACCGTGGCGTCAACCCGTGAAATGGCCGCTCGCACCGCTTGTCGCCCACCGCGCGAGGGCGTCCCGCTCCGCACGGCACACCACCGCGGCTGGTGTAGCATGTCGTGTTCCGCCGCCCGGGGCCGGACACGACACATCGTGGCCGAGGTGCCCGGCCGCTCGGGTCACGCGTAGGCGAGCAGGAAGTCGACGGTGCCGGTGCCGCCGGGCTGGCCCGGCGGGACGGTCAGCCCCGGCTCGCTGTTCAGGACGTAGAAGCCCCCGTTGCCGATCAGGCGTGGGGTCACCGCCATCGCCTGGGCCGCCATGGTCGATCCGGTCGGTCGTACCACGCTGTCGAGCAGGAGCCGGAAGAGATTGTCGTTGAGGTTGGCGACGTGCAGGACCCGGTAGGAGCGCGGCGCGGGGGCGCCGGTGCTGGTCAGCCCCCAGATCGGCACGATCTGGTCGCGCCACCGGGCCGGGTTGTTGGTGATCGAGGCGTCGTAGTTCTGTAGTTGGGTCTGGATGCCCGAGTGGATCCCGGCCAGGTGGATGTGGAGTTGGTCCTGCTGCCGGATCATCGGGTCGGCCGAGTTGATGCCGAGCCCGACGTGGGGATAGACCACGTGTCCGGGCTGGCCGGGTTGGGCGTTCAGCCACGCGTCGAGCCAGTAGTTCGGGGCGGCGGCGGTGGTGATGAACGGGCACTCGATGCCGCTGACACGGCAGGTCGGGACGAGCAGGTAGTCGTGGTTGGACCCGGACCCGCCGTTGAGGACCACGTACGTCGCGGTGGTGCGCAGGCACTGTGGGAACGGCGGTCCGGGCTTCGCTCCGGTGCAGACCTGCACCCGGTCCCACAGGTCGTACCGACCTCCGGTGTCGCTCGGGTAACCGCAGAGGGCGGAGGGCGTGGGACAGGCGGCGGCGCCCGGAGCACCGGGGACGTCCGGGTTCGCCGGGGGGCCTCCCCCGTCGGCGGGGCCGCCGTCGGCGCGCGCCCGACCGGCCGCGACCAGGCCCAGGAGACCCGTGGCGCCGACCGTTCCCGAGAGCCTGACGAACTGGCGTCGGCCCAGTTCCGTACCGGTCCTGTCGTCGCCCACCGTCAGCCTCCAGGGTTCCCGATCCGCGCGGACGCGCCGGTGTCCACCTCCGGCAGGGACGCCGGGCGGACGAATCGGACGCGATGTCGACATTAGGGCGGAGAAGCCGAAAGCTCCTCGACGTCGAGGGCCGGTCCCCTGATCGTGTCCGCCAACCGGTGATCATCGTCTCCCGGCCGCCGCGTTGACCTGACGTGCGGTTGAGGTTTTAGCGTTCGAGGGAAGGAAACCGAGAAGGGCAAGCCATGCGACTGTCACGTCTGTTCACGCCACGCACGGTGGCGAGCGCCCACTGCGACCTGCCGTGCGGGGTCTACGACCCGGCCCAGGCCCGCATCGAGGCAGAGTCGATCAAGGCGATCTGCGAGAAGTACCAGGCGAGCGACGACCCGGAGTTCCGGACCCGCTCGCTGATCATCAAGGAGCAGCGGGCCGAGTTGGTCAAGCACCACCTGTGGGTGCTGTGGACCGACTACTTCAAGGCTCCGCACTTCGAGGCGTACCCGCATCTGCACCGGCTCTTCAACGAGGCGACCAAGCTGGCCGGGGCCGGCGGCGCGAAGGGGTCCGCGGACCCGGCCGTGGCCGAGCAGCTCCTGGCCCGGATCGAGGAGATCTCGACCATCTTCTGGGAGACCAAGAAGCAGTGACCGTGAGCCGGGCGGCACGTGCCGCCCGGCCTCGGCCGGGGTCGGGTGGGACGGGGCCGGACCCGTCCCACCCGACGTCTTCAGCTACGCAGGTTCCACTGCTGGTTCGTGCCGCCGTGGCAGGCCCAGAGGTGCACCTTCGTGCCGTTCGCGGTGCCGTTCCCGCTGGCGTCGAGACAGAGCCCGGACTGGGCGCCGGTGATGGTGCCGTTCGGGTTGACCGTCCACTGCTGGTTGACCTGCCCGTTGCAGTCCCAGATGATCGCCAGGGTGCCGTTCGCGGTGCCCTGACCGGACGCGTCGAGGCACTTGGTGCCGTACACCACGAGTTGCCGGGCGGCGGTGTACGTGAAGCGCTGGTTGGTGCCGCCGTGACAGTCCCAGAGCTGGGCCTGCGTGCCGTTGGTGGTGCTCGATCCGCCGATCTCCAGGCAGCGACCGGACTGCCCGCCGACGAGTAGGACGTTCTGCTGGCCGCCGCCGCTCTGCGGACCGGCCGCCGCCATCACCGCCTGCGCCCCGGCGGGCCAGTTGTTGTTGCTCACCGTCACGTTGCCGTTGACCACGTTGCCGCGATCGCCGTTGGTGACGTTGCTGCTGCCGTTGGTCGACCAGTTGTTGGTGACGGTGAAGTTGCCCATGTTCTCGGCGTACCAGTAGTTGGCGGTGGCCCAGGTGCCGGTCGACGAGAAGACGTTGTTGCGGGCGGTGAAGTAGCGGGAGCCCTCGTCGAAATAGAGCCCGAAGTGGCCGTTGGTCCGCAGGCAGTAGTTGTCGCTGATCAGTCCGCCCGGATTCGCCGACAGGGTGTAGATGCAGCCGCCGTCGTTCATCTGCTGCATGACGTCGTGCACGTAGTTGCCGATGACCCGGTTGTTGGACGCGGTGGTGGCGGTGCTGTAGCGCGGCTGGTAGTTGTACAGCCCCCGGTCGGCGTAGTGGTTGCTGCCCCCGGCGTCGTTGGAGCCCCAGCCGTACCCGACGGACATGCCGGTGTACGGCATGTTGTAGACCTCGTTGTACGAGACGGTGGAGTTGGTGACGTAGGTGGTCAGCACCGAGACGATGCCCCGGTACTCGATGCCCAGGTCGTGCAGCCGGTTGTTGCTGATGGTGATGTCCCGGTTGACCATGCGCTGGTCGCTGGGGTGGTGGGCGTCGGCGCGTACGCCACCGACGACGATGCCACCGGCGACGTTACGGGCGATCTCGGACCGGGTGATGGTGATGTTGCTGGCCCCGAGGCCGACGCCGCTGCCGTGGGCGTTGGCGTCGTTGCCGATCCCGATGGCGGTCTGACCGAGGTTGACGAACGAGGAGTCGGTGAAGGTGACGTTGTTGGCGGCCGAGATCTGCACGGCGGCCGGCATCTGCTGCCAGTTCGGGCGGGTGGCCTCGAACTGCGGGCAGCCGTTGTGGCAGGAGGTGAAGGCGGGCCAGCTCCAGTTGCCGGCGATGTACGCGCCGGTCTGCTGGTCGACGTAGCCCTGGGCGCTGCTGGCGCCGAGCCAGCTCGTGCCGGTCACGGTGACCCCGCTGAACGTGATGTGGTGGGCCGGGGCCGCGTACGTGCCGCCGATCTGGATCAGGGACTGCACCGTCGGCAGCTCCACCCGGGCGGTGCTCATGTTCTGCCCGGCCAGCGGGATGTAGGAGAGGGCCCCGCTACCCGGGTCCAGATACCACTCCCCCGGCGTGTCCAGGAACTCGTAGGCGTTGCTCAGGTACAACGGCCCGGCCCGGTGCGGGCTGGTGAAGGTGTCGTACCCGAAGTTGTTGTTGCTCCAGCCGGGTTGCTGCATCCGGATCTGGTTGCCGCTGATGCTCTGCACCGACACGTACCGGTCGGTGAACGAGTTGACGCTCTCCATCTGGATGCGGCTCTGATTGGCCAGGTTGTTGAGGTAGCCCAGCGCGCTGCTGGTGAACCGCATCCCGGTGCTGTCGGCGGTGAAGTCGGCCCGGTTGACCTGGGTACGCGCCCGGGTGGCGACGGCACCGTCGACGTAGAGCTGCCGGCTGTCCAGTCCGGCGCCGACGTTGGCCCGCCAGATGTTGCGTCCGGCGTCCACGAGGGACCAGCCGGTGACCGCGCGGGCGCCGCTGATCACCGGGCGGGCCGACGGGGCGGCCTGCCACAGCACGCGGTATCCGTTGGTGCCGGAGTCGGCGGCGGTGAAGCGCAGCGGCGCGGTGAGCCGGTAGGTCCCATCGGCCAGTTGCACCACGATGTCACCGGACATCGCGCTGTTCAGGGCACGGACAGCGGTCTGCGCGCCGGTCAACGAACACGGCGCGGCGGCGCTGCACGTGCTGCCGCTGCCCGTCGGCGAGGCGTAGAGGGTGGTGGTGGCGGCGAGGGCCGGGGCGGCGGAGGTGGCCACGACGGTGGCGGTGAGCACGCTGGTCAGCGCCACCGTGGTCACCGCGGCCAGCACCCGGCGGGGTGTGGAGGGACGAGGCGGTCCGGACACGGGAGGTCTCCTTCGGCTGGGACGGGTGGTGGTGATCGTGCGGGTGGTGGCCGTGCGGGGGTGGTGGCCGGCTCAGCCCAGGAGCCCGCGCAGGTAGGCCAGGCCGTCGAGGGCGAGCCGGTCCGGCGACGGGGCGAGGGGCCGCCAGATGGACGCAGCGGTGGCGATCGTCTCGTTCTCGGCGGTGAACGACTCGATGCAGACCGCACCCCGGTAGCCGGTGCCGGCCAGCACCGCGAACAGGCGCGGCCAGTCCAGGTGGTCGCTGCCGGGAGCGCCCCGGTTGGTGCCACTGACCTGGACGTGCTTGATGTACGGGCCGGCGACGGCGAGCGCGGCGTACGGGTCGGCCTCCTCGATGTTCATGTGGAACGTGTCGATCATCAGGCCGACGTTCGACGGCAGACCGTCGATCAGGTCCACCGCCTGGTCGATCGTGTTGACCACGCTCGTCTCGTACCGGTTGAGCGCCTCCACTCCGATGGAGACGCCCCGCGTACCGGCGTACTCGGCGACCGGGGCCAGGGCCCGGCGGAAGTCCGCGTAGCAGGCGACGCGTTCGGCCGCCGTCATCCGCCAGGTCCGGCCCACCGAGGCGTAGACCGGACCGCCGACGCTCGGCGCGCCGACGGCCGCCGCGCTGTCCACACAGCCCTTGAGGTACGCGACGGTGGCCGCCACCACCGCCGGTGCGGCGTCGACGAGGTCCCGGCCGGGCGGGGTGACCGCGCAGACGCCGGCGGCGCTCAGCCCGTGTGCCGCGAGCAGGTCCCGGGTCCGGAGCGGGTCCCAGTCCCCGGGCTGCTCGATCGGCAGCTCGACCGCGTCGAAGCCGAAGCCGGCGATCCGGGGCACCAGCTCGGCCAGGGCCGCGTCGTCGACCGGTGAGGTCCACACCCAGGGGTTGACGCCGATCTCGTACACCGGGGCCTACTTCCAGCGCTGGGGGTACCCGGGCAGGTCGGTGCAGCCGCACATCGCGTAGTGCAGCGGCGGCATGTCCGGGTCGAGGTAGCTGTCCAGGTTCTCCTGCGTGATGGTCGGCTGCGGCAGCTTCCACGGCTTGGAGACCTGCTCACCGTCGAGGATCCGCAGGGCAGCGATGATCGGCGTGCGCCACTGGTAGGTCGGGTAGGTCGGCGCGATGGCGGTGAGCCCGGCCTCCTTCCAGACCTTGAGGAAGTCGAGCTGGTCCTCGCCGTTGATCGGCGGCACCGGCTTGCCGGCGTCCTGGAACGCCTCCACCGCCGCGACGGCGACCGCTCCGGCGTCCATCCAGACGCCGTCGATGGTGCCGTACCGCTGGAGGTAGTCGTCGACGATCTTCTTGGTCTTGGCCGGATCGCCGTCGGTGAACTCGACGCCGACGACGTCGACGCCCGCCTTGTCAAACGCGACCTTCGCCGCCGCCCAGCGCGTCTCCAGCACGTCGACGCCGGGCAGGATGCGCAGCGCGAGCAGCTTGCCGCCGGGCTTCATCCGCTGGCTGACGAACTCGGCGCCCACGTGACCGAAGCCGTACCCGCCGATGGGGTTGATGAACGTCACCGGGCAGTCCGTGTCGACACCACGGTCGAAGACGATCACCGGCAGGCCGGTGCGGCAGGCGGCCTCCACCGCCGGGGTGAGGGTGGCGGTGGTGTTCGGCGAGACGATCAGGGCGTCGCAGTCGCGGCCGAGCAGGTCGTTGATGTCGGCAATCTGCTTCTGGTCCTTACCTTCGGCCTCCACGTGCACGAACTCGGCGATCCGGTCCCCCTGTGCGGCCACCTCGGCCTGCATGGTCTTGTAGCCGACCTGACGCCAGGGGTTGTTCAGCGCCGCGTTGGAGAAGCAGATGCGGTGCGGCCCGGCCTTCTTGTAGGAGGCGGTGTCCACCATCACCGGGTCGAGCGCCTGCTCCCACGGTTTGTCCGCCGGGCCGGTCGGCGTGGCCTGCAACAGGGCCAGCTCGGCGTCGTACGCGGCCTGCTCGAAGAAGGAGGACTGTTCGCCGGTGCCGGCCCCGGCGGGCGCGGACGAGGCACCGGACGGGTTCGCGACCGGCTGGTCGGTGGCGCAGCCGGCGAGGGCGAGCAGTGTCACCGCGCCGAGCGCGGCCAGAGAGCGTTTCATCGGGATCCCCTTTATCTGGACGTGGAACGTCGGGCCGCGACCGCCACGGCGACCAGGATGATGGCGCCCTGGACCGCCGGTCGGAGCGCGCCCGAGATGCCGTAGAAGTTCATGAGCGCGAAGAGCAGTTCGAGGGTGGTGGCGCCGAGCATCGCGCCGACGACCGAACCCCGGCCGCCGCCCAGCGCCACACCGCCGAGGACGACGGCGGTGATGGCACCGAACTCCAGGCCGGCACCGGCCTGGAAGGAGACCCCGCTGTAGCCGCCGATCAGGATCGCCGCGACCGCCGCCGCGAGGCCGCTGAGGACGAAGGCGGCGGTGCGGGTACGCCACACGCGTACCCCGCTGAGCCCGGCGGTGCGCGGGTTGTCGCCGACGGCGACCAGGATCCGCCCGAAGTCGGCGCGGGTCAGCAGCACCGCCACCGTGGCGACGACCACCAGGATCACCAGCGCGTACGGGACGCGGCCGAGCAGCGGCACGTCCTCGAAGGCGCGCCGACCGTACTGCCGGAACTCCTCGGTGAGCCCGCCCTTCGGCGCCCCGTCGGACCAGAGGTAGACCGCGCCGACGAGGATCAGGAACATGCCGAGGGTGGTGACGAACGAGGGCACCCCGAGCCGGGTGGTGACCAGGCCGTTGACCAGTCCGACGAGTGCGCCGCCGACGAGCAGCACCAGCACCACCGGCCAGGTCCGCGTCGGGTCGCTGTCGATCAGCCGGGCGGCCACCACCACCTGCGCGGTGACCAGGGCGCCGACGGAGAGGTCGAACTCGCCGCAGACGATCACGAAGTACTGACCGGCGGCGAGCAGGATGATCGGCGCCGAGCGGCCGAGGAACGACAACAGCGACGGCGGGCTGAGGAAGTCGGGCTGGCGGACGGTGATCAGGACCAGCAGCACCACCAGGATCGCGAGGATCGGTGCCAGGCCACCGGGCCGGGTCCACTGCGCCGGCGCGAGCCGACGCCGGAGGGTCTGCGTGCTCACCCGGCCGCCTTCCGCATGCTCCGGCGGGCGTAGACGGCCACCGCCGCGATGATGATCACGCCCCGGACCACCTGTTTGGCGAACGCGTCGACGGCGAGCTGGTTGAAGACGGCGTCGATGGTGGCGAGCAGCAGCACGCCGCCGACCGTGCCGATCACGCCGCCCCGGCCGCCGGCCAGCGCGGTGCCGCCGATCACCACGGCGGCGATCGACTCCAGGTCGTAGAGGCCCTCCGAGCCGACCCGGGGCGCACCCGAGCCGAGCCGGCTGGCGAGATAGATGCCGGCGATTCCGGCGCAGAGCGAGCAGAGCACGTGCGCGGTGACCCGCACCCGGTCGGTGCGTACCCCGGAGAGCCGGGCGACCTCCTCGTCACCGCCGACGGCGAGCAGATGGTGGCCGAACCTGGTCCGGGCGAGCGCGAACCAGGCCGCCCCGGCCACCAGGAGCAGCAGCAGGAAGGCCACCGGCACCGGCCCGACGCGTTGGTAGCCGAGGGTCTGCACGAGGGTCGGTGAGGTGCTGCCGGCCGGTCCGGCGTACCCGTTGTCGAGGTATCCCTTGAGCAGCAGCCCGACGCCGAGCGTCGCGATGAACGCGTTGATCCGCCCGGCGGTGACGAGCAGGCCGTTGAGCAGCCCGATCCCGGCGCAGACCAGCAGCGTCAGGCCGATCGCGGGCAGCATCGCGCTGTCCCGACCGGCCATCGTCTCGGCGGCGACCAGCGTGCTCAGGCTGACCACGTACGCGACGGAGAGGTCCAGCGAGCCGCCGAGGATGACCAGGGTCTGCCCGACGGCGACGAAGCCCAGTCCGGCGGCGACGTGCAGCATGCTCACCGTCGTCGACTGGTTGACGAGTTGACCGCCGTCGAGCAGGACGACGAGCCAGCCGATGGTGAGGGTGAGGGCCAGGGCCACGAACACCCCGGGCACCGGGCGTCGGGCGGGCAGCAGCGCGCGGGTGGTCACGCGGCGGTCTCCCGTACCGTGCCGAGGGCGAGCCCGACCACGTCCTCCTCGCGGCTGCCGGCAGGCAGTTCGCCCACGATCCGGCCGTCGCGCATGACCACGATCCGGTCGCTCATGCCGAGCAGTTCGGGCAGGTCGGACGAGATCATCAGCACGGCGGCGCCCTCTGCGGCGAGGCGGCGGACCAGGTCGTGGATCGCCGACTTCGCGCCCACGTCGATGCCTCGGGTGGGTTCGTCGAAGAGCAGGACCCGGGGGTGCAGGGCGAGCCACCGTGCCAGTACGACCTTCTGCTGGTTGCCGCCGGAGAGGAAGCGGATCTCCTGGTGGTCGCCGGCGGCGCGGACCTCGACGGCGGCGAGCAGTTCCCGGATCCGGGCGGTGCGCGCGGCCCGGCCGGAGCGGATCGGGAAGGCGG
>NZ_SISL01000193.1:0-10769 GCF_004307965.1 Verrucosispora sp. SN26_14.1
CGAGGTGCCCTCTTCGCCGCCGCGCTGGCCGCGGTGCTGCTGGCCGCCGTGGGCGTGGCCGTGGACGTCAGCGCCACCGCGCGGCGGCGGGCCACCGAACTGGCGGTGCTGCACACCCTCGGCGCCGGTCAGCGCCTGGTGGCCCGCTCCCTGCTGGCCGAGCAGGCCTTCCTCGCCGGGATGGGGGTGCTGGTCGGCCTGCTGGTGGGCGTCGGGGTGGCCGCGACCATGGCACCCCTGGTCATCCTGACCCCGTCCGCCGAACGCCCCCATCCACCACCGCTGCTGAGCGTCGACTGGCCACCGGTGCTCGCCACCGGCGTGGGCCTGCTCGCCCTGGCACTGGCGTTCAGCGCCGCCGTCTCCACCGGCATGCGCCGTCGCCTGACCGTCACGGACGGAGCGACCCGATGACGGGCCGGATCAGGGTGTACGCGGGCCAGGTGGCGCTGCTGGCGCTGTTGGGTCTGGTCGCGGCGATGCTGGTGACCGCCGCGCCGCGCCTCGCCGACGGGTACGCCGACCGGGGGCTGCGCGCCGACGTCGCGCACCTGCCGCACCTGGTCCGTGACATCTCCTTCGGCGTGGCGCGGCCCGCACCGGCCGCCGCCGGGCAGGCCGAGCTGGACCGGTACGCCGCCGCGCTGCCGCAGCCACTGCCCGGCCTGGTGGACCGCCGGTGGTACGCGTCCTCGATCGACCCGGAGCACCTGCTCGCGTACGGCGACGCACCACCCATGGACGGCGGGGCGCGGAAGCTGTTCGGGGTACGCGCCCAGACCGGCGTCGAGGAGGCGGTCGAGGTGACCGCCGGGCGGTGGCCGCGTACGCAGGCGGGCGGCCCGGCGGAGTTGGCGGTGTCGGTGGAGGTGGCCGAGACGCTGTCCCTGCGGCCCGGCACCGACCTGCGGTTCGGGGGCGGGAACCGGCAGGCCCGGGTACGCGTCGTCGGGGTGTTCACGCCGCGCGACGCCGCCGACCCGGTCTGGGACGACCTGCGGCAGGCACTGAGCCCGACCGTGCCGCTGCTCGACGGCGACCCGTACGTGGTGGCGGGTGTGACCGACTGGGCCGGGATGGACGTGGTCTCGGCCGGTGCCGGGGTGCCGGCGGTGAGCGGCTGGCGGTACCGGCTCGACGAACGGCGGTTGGACACCGGGGTGCTCGACGCGGTCACCGCGGCGGTGGCCGAGACCCGCCGCTCCGAGACGGTCCCGGGCGCGCTGGTGCAGACCTCGCTGGACACCGCGCTGGTGCGCTTCGCCGACGCGCTGCGGTCGGTGCGGGCGTTGCTGGCCGTCGTGCAGACCGGGCTGCTCGCCAGCCTGCTCGGGCTGATCGTGCTGGCGGCCCGGCTCGCGGTCCGGCGCCGACGGGCGGAACTCACGCTGCTGCGGGCGCGGGGTGCCTCGCTGGCCACGATCGGTCGCCGGCTGCTCGCCGAGGCGGTGCCGGTGCAGCCGCTCGCGGTGCTGCTGGGTGCCCTGGCCGGGGCGGCGGTGCCGGGCCGCTCGACCGGGGTGCCCTGGCTGGTGCCGGTGCTGGCGGTACTCACCACCGTCGTGGTGCCGGTGCTGGCGGTGCTCGCGTACCGGCGGGTCGGTGTGGTCGCCGGCCGCGCGGACGTGGTGGCGCAGCGCCCGAGCGCACGCCGGCTCACGCTGGAGGCGGGCGTGCTGGTGCTCGCCGGTCTCGGCGTGGTGCTGCTGCGCCGCCGGGGCCTGGACGTGGCCGGCGGCGTCGACGCGTACCTCAGTGCGGTGCCGGTGCTGGTCGCGGTCGCCGCCGCGCTGGTGGCGATCCGGTTGCTGCCGTGGCCGCTGCGGTTGGTCGGCCGCTTCGCCACGCGGTCCCGGGGCGCGATGCTGTTCCTCGGCGTGGCCCGCGCCGGTCGGGGTGCGCCGGTGGCGTGGGGGCCGTTGGCGGTGCTGATCGTCGCGGTCAGCACCGGCGTCTTCGGCGGCGTGGTGACGACCACGGTGGCCGACGCCCGGGACCGGGCGGCGACCCTGAGTATCCCGGCCGACGCCTGGTTGACCGGCTACACCTTCGCCCCGGACGCCGCCGACGAGATCGGGACGGTGCCCGGGGTGCAGGCGGTGGCCCGGGTCTGGGTGGAGTCGAACCGGCGGCTGCTCTCCGAGAGCGGCCCGGGGGCACGTCAGCTCGGTCAGGCCCGGGTGCTGGTGGTGGACGCCCCGGCGTTCGCCGAGGTCGTGGCGCGCAGCGGGGTGGACGTCGACGTGCCGGCCGCGTTGCGCGACGCGGCCCGTGGGGACGGGCCGGTGCCGGCGGTGGTCTCGCCCCGGGTGGCGGCGGAGATCGGCGACGGCGCGGTGGCCGACGTGCAGAGCCGGTGGTACGCCTTCCAGGTCGCCGGCATCGCCGACGCCTTCCCCGGCGTGGGGCTCGGCGTCGAGCGGTTCGTGGTGCTGCCGTGGCAGGCGCTGCCCGAGTACGAGTACACCCCGATCGTGCCCAACCGGTACCTGCTCGCCACCGACGGCGTGGACGAGGCGCGGTTGCTGGCGGTGGCCGACGAGACGCAGCGGCGGCGGCAGTCCGACGTGCTCGGCAGGGAGGTCACGCGGACCCAGGTGCCGGCGGCCCTCCAGACCCGGCAGGCGTACCGGGAGGGGTTGGAGCGTACCGGGGCCAACGAGGTGTTGACCCTGGCGTTCACCGTGGGTGCGGCCGGTGGCACCGCGCTGGCGGTCCTGGCCGTCGGGTTCGCGGTGGTCGCCGACGCCGCCGGTCGGGGGCGGACGCTGTCGCGGCTGCGCACCCTGGGACTGTCGGCGGCGGGCGGTCGGCGGCTTCTCGTGTACGAGCTGGTGCCGCTGGTGGTGGTCGCGGCGTCGACCGGCGCGGCGGTGGGGGTGGCCCTGCCCCGGCTGCTCGGTCCGACCCTGGGGCTGGCCGCGTTCGCCCCCGGGGTCCCGATCCGCGACCATCTGGATCCGCTGGTCGTGGGCGGGGTGCTGGTGCTGGTGGTGCTCGGCCTGCTGGCCGGTCTGGTGGTGGAGAACCTGGTGAACCGGCGGATGCGCCTCGGTGAGGTGCTGCGCCTGGGAGAGGAGAACCCGTGAGCGAGCGTCAGCGAGCGGATCGTGGACCGGTGTCCCACGCCGGCGCGCGGCGGAGCGGAGAGCCGGCATGACCGTGGTGGAGCCGGGGCCGGATCTGGCGACGTTGCAGCGTCGGGCGGCGGAGCGTGCCGCCGCCCGCGCCGGTGGCGCGGACCGGCTGCGCGGGCACATCGTCTGCGACGGCCTGGTGCGGATCTTCACCAGTGAGGGCGTGGAGGTCGTCGCGTTGCAGGGGCTCGACCTGGTCGTGGACCGGGGCGAGCTGGTGGCGATCGTGGGTGCCTCCGGGTCCGGCAAGTCCACCGTGCTCAACATCCTGTCCGGGCTGGACACCCCGACCGCCGGGATCGCCCGGGTGGCCGGCTACGACCTGTTGACCATGTCGGCCCGCAGGCGGCTGCGGTACCGGCGGCACACGGTCGGGTTCGTGTGGCAGCAGACCGGCCGCAACCTGCTGCCGTACCTGTCGGCGCGGGAGAACGTGGAACTGCCGATGCGGTTGGCCGGTCGGGGTGGCCGGGCCGGTCGGCGCCGCGCGACGGAGCTGCTGGACATGGTCGGCGTCGGCTCCTGCGCGGACCGTCGGCCGGGGCAGATGAGCGGCGGTGAGCAGCAGCGGTGCGCGGTCGCGGTGGCGGTCGCCAACGACCCGGAGGTCCTCTTCGCCGACGAGCCGACCGGTGAGCTGGACGAGGCGACGGCGGCGGAGGTGTTCGGGGCGCTGCGCACCATCAACGCCGAGTTGGGCGTGACGGTGGTGGTGGTCACCCACGACCCGCAGGTCGCCACGCAGGTCCGTCGGACCGTCTCGATCCGCGACGGGCGGACCGCCTCGGAGGTGCACCGCACCGCGCGGGTCGGCGTCGACGGTGTGGAGGAACTGGTCACCGAGGAGTACGCGGTGCTGGACCGGGCCGGGCGGATGCAGCTGCCCGCCGGGTTCGTCGACGCGTTGGCGCTGAAGGACCGGGTGAAGCTGACCCTGGAGCCGGACCACGTGCAGGTCCGCGCGGGCGACGGGAGGGACGCGACGTGAGCGAGGACCTGGTACGCGTCGAGGGGTTGTGCCGCGACTACGGCAGCGGCGACCGGATGGTCCACGCGGTACGGGACGTGTCGTTGCGGGCCGGTCGCGGTGAGCTGGTCGCGGTGCGGGGCCGCTCGGGTGCCGGCAAGACCACGCTGCTGAACCTGATCGGCGGCCTGGACCGGCCCACGTCGGGACGGGTGTGGGTGGCCGGTCGCGAGGTGACCGCCGCCGGTGACCAGGAGCTGCTGCGGCTGCGCCGGGACACGGTCGGGTTCGTCTTCCAGTCCTTCGGGCTGATCCCGATCCTCTCCGCCGCCGAGAACGTCGGGGTGCCGATGCGGTTGGCGAAGACCCCGGCCGCGCAACGCGAGGAACGGGTGTCGGTGCTGCTGGAACTGGTCGGGCTGGGCGGGCAGGCCGCGCAACGCCCGTACGAGATGTCCGGTGGGCAGCAGCAGCGGGTGGCGATCGCCCGCGCGTTGGCCAACGACCCCGAGCTGCTGATCGCCGACGAACCCACCGGCCAGTTGGACTCGGAGACCGGCCGGGCGGTGATGGACCTGCTGCGGGCGCTGGTGCACGCGCGGGGAATGACCGCGCTGGTGGCCACGCACGATCCGACGCTGGTGGAGATGGCCGACCGGGTGCTGGTGCTGCGCGACGGTCGGCTGGTCGAGCCGGCCGGGGTATGAGATCAGTACGGGTCGCCGCAGACCCGCCACCCGTCCTCCCGCACCACCGACAGTTCACGTTGCTCGGTGGTGCCGCTCTCGCGGGTCAGCCGGACAGTGACGGTGCCGTGCGGTTTGCCCCGGTCGGTGGCGACCGACACGTCGACGATCTCGTAGTCGCGCACGGTCGGCGGGGTGCGGACCCAACTGGTGAAGCCCAGCTCGCTCCACCGGCTGCGCGAGTCGGCGCAGAGCCGCTCGTACGCGCTGTCGGTGTCGCCCGTGGTCACCTCCCGCAGGAACCCCTCGGCGGTCTCCCGCACCGGGCCGGCGGCCTGGGTGACCACCTGCACGTTCCAGGCGCCGAGACCGGCGACACCGATGCAGCACAGCGCCACACCGGCGCCGGCGAAGACGAGTCCGACCCGGACCGGGTGGCGTCGCCGGGCCGGCCTGCTCCACGGCTGCGCCTCGCCCACACCATCCGACCGTAGAGAATCGGGCGCGTCGGCGGGCGGAAAGCCGTCCGGTGCCGCGTCAGGTCCGGCGGCGGGCCCGGGCGGCCCAGATGGCGTACGCGGGATCGCGGTCGAGGTTGTGCCGGTCGCGGTCGTAGCGTCGGGTGGTACGCGGGTCGGCGTGCCCCATCGCGTCCTGCACGTCCTCCAGCGGTACGCCCTCGGCGCGGGCGGTGGTGGCGAACGCGTGCCGCAGCGAGTGCGGCGACAGGCGGGCCCACGCCGGGATGCCCGCGTCCCGGGCGAGCCGCCGGATCAGCCGGAACACCGAGTGCCGGTCGAGTCGGGCACCGCTGGCGGTGACCAGCAGTGCCCCGGTGAGCTGGTGTGCCGCCACGCCCTGCTCGGCGGCGCGCTGGGTCAGGTAGGCGTCCACGGCGTAGGCGGTGGAGGGGGTGAGGGCCCGGCGGCGGGACTTGCCGCCCTTGCCGGTGAAGCGCACGCTGCGGTGTCCGCGTTCGGTGCCGAGGTCGGCGACGTCCAGGGAGACCAGTTCCCCCACCCGCAGACCGAGGTCGGCCAGGAGGGTGACGGCGGCGCGGTTGCGGGCGGCGGTCGGCCCGGTGTCGGTCTCGACGGCGGCGAGCAGCGCGTCCACCTCGTCGGGGGCCAGGCCCACCGTGCTCGAATGGTCGCGGTCGATGCGGGGCCGGTCGGCGTCGGAGACCGGGTTGGCGTGCACCGCCTGGAGCTTGACCAGGAAGTCGTACCAGCTGGACATCGCGGACAGCTTGCGGGCCACGGTCGCCGGGGTCAGCGGCTTGCCGGTCCGCGCGGCCAGGGTGCTCTCCAGCGTTCGCGCGTACTCGTTGACGTGCAGGAAGTTCGCCCGCAGCGGGTCCAGGTGGCGGGCGTCGCACCAGCTCAACCAGCCGGCGACGTCCCGCCGGTACGCGTCACGGGTGTGTTCACTCAACCGCCGGTTACGCAGCCACGCGTCGGTGACGGCCATCGGCCCCCCGGGCAGGGCGGGATGGGCCGGCGGGCGGTACAACACCGGGGTCTCGGTCGAACGCATGCGAAAAATGTTCTCAGCCGTGTTTCAGGATGACGAACAGGCGCGCCGACGCGTCATGATCGCACACCGCCGGACCGTACGGCCGCCGCACGCGGCCGGGCGGGAACACCTCCCGCCCGGCCGTCACGAGTGTCAGGCGTTGATCTGCCGTCGGCCGGTGCCGGTCGCGCTGACGGTGACCTTGCGCGGCTTGGCCCGCTCGGCCACCGGGATCCGCAACGTCAACACGCCGTTCTCGTACCCGGCCTCCAGCTTGTCCGTGTCGAGCGTGTCGCCGAGGAAGAGCTGCCGGCTGAACACGCCCATCGGGCGCTCGGCGGCGACGAGTTCGACGGTGTCACCGGCGGGCCGGCGACGCTCGGCCCGGACGGTCAGGACGTTGCGCTGGACGGTGCAGTCGATGCTGTCCGGGTCCACTCCCGGCAGGTCGAAGGCGGCGTAGAAGTGGTCGCCGTCGCGGTAGGCGTCCATGTGCATGACCGCCGGGCGGCTGGTGGTGCCGAAGAACTGCTCGGCGAGCCGGTCGATCTCACGGAACGGGTCGGTGCGCATCAGCATCTCGTGCCTCCTCGGGTCCTCTGCGCCGAAGGTTCGGAAGTAGTTGAGCCTTGGCGACTCAACTTTCTGTCTTCTTATTTAGCGCGCCGGGCGCGCATCGTCAACTCCCGCGCGGTGGTCGTCGAAGCCGGCCAGCAGGCGACGACCGACGTGTCCTCTCGGCGCCCGCGTTCACGCCGGGTGACGGGCGTCATCGAGCCGAGCCACCTCGACGGGGCGCGCGGGTTAGGGTGCTGCGATGGGTACACACACCGCTGCGGTCGAGGCGCTCAAGGCCGACCCCGCGACCGCCGGGCTACGCCGGTCGCTGGAGGTCTACTACGGCGACCCCGGACGGGACGCGGCGATGGACGCCTTCTACGCCCGCTTCGTCCGACCCGGCGACCTGGTCTTCGACATCGGCTCCCACGTCGGCGACCACATCGGCAGCTTCCGCCGCCTCGGCGCCCGGGTCGTCGCGGTCGAACCGCAGCCGCTGTGCCTGCGGGCGCTGCGCACCATCTACGCCGACGACGACCATGTCACCCTGGTCGAGGCGGCCTGCGGGGCGCAACCGGGACGGATCGGTTTCCTGGTCAACTCCGCCAACCCCACCGTCTCCACCGCCTCCACCGACTTCGTCAGTGCGGCGGCCGGGGCCGGCGGCTGGGAGGGGCAGGTCTGGGACGGTCAGATCGAGGTCCCGGTCACCACCGTGGACGCCCTCATCGCCGAACACGGTACGCCGGCCTTTGCCAAGATCGATGTGGAGGGCTTCGAGGACGCCGTGCTGGCCGGGCTGAGCGGCACGCTGCCCGCGTTGTCGTTCGAGTTCACCACGATCGAACGCGAGGTGGCGCTGCGCTGCCTGGACCGGTTGACCGCGCTCGGTTTCGGCGGCTTCGACGTGGCGCTCGGCGACCACAAGGATCTGACCCTCGGCCGCTGGGCCACCGCCGAGGAGATGGCGGCGTACCTCACCGAGTTGCCGCACGAGGCCAACTCCGGCGACGTCTACTGCGTGCCGTCGCCGTCCCGCTGACAGCCCGGCCCACGGATCGCCGGTCCCCCGCTGGTGACCGCCGCCGTACCCTGACCGGGTGCTGTCCCAGATCACCGGCCTGTCCCGACACTTCACCGAGGACACGCTGCGGGCGTACCTGCTGAGCCGTTCGACCCGCACCGACAGCGGATGCCTCGTCGTCCGTGGCTACGGCACCCGGCGGGGCGTACACCAGAAGCTGGCGGGCCGGGCCTGGGCGCACATCGCGGCGTACGTGGTCTTCGTCGGGGACTACGACCCGGCGCTGGAGATCCACCACGACTGTGCAGTGCCGGACTGCATCGAGCCGACGCACCTGCGCCAACTCCGCCACGCGGACACCTGCCGAGAACGCCGCCAGGCCCCGCTGTGCCGCAACGGGCACGAGCGGGAGATCGAGCCGGCGACCGGCCGCTACCGACGCGTCTGCCGGACCTGCAACCGCGAGGCGCAGAAGCGTTGGCGCGAGCGCCAGGCCGCCGAGGTCGCCGCAGCCCGCGCGACGTACCGGCCGACGCCCTCCTGACGCCCCGAGGGTCCTGACCAGGCGGCACAGTACGTGGACTACACCAGCGTAAGTCCTTACGCACCTTAACAGTCATTATGATGCGTGGTGCCTTTGCCCGATTTGTGGCGAATAATTATTGGATTGTAGTTACTGGTAATCCAATAATTACTCGCCACCTCTCCCCGGGTTCGATGGGGCAACTCCCGAGCGGAGAAGGGCGTCCAGGTCGAGAACGACACCCGACTGCCGTGCACGGGTGGCAGGGCTCTGCCGAGTGGCGTGCGTGTCGCGCGATGGCGCAGAGTGCCGGCGTATGAGGCGGCGGGCCGGTGGGAGCGCGAAGCGCAAGGGCATCGCGTGCCGCCACCATCACCGTATAGCTCACCCCGGGGCTTGCGGCAAGACCCCGGCCGGGGCGCACAATCGGGCGCCGAAGCCAGGAGCTGCGGAAACAAGGGGAATGTCATGGTCGACGTGATCGTCGCCGGGGCCGGACCGACCGGCCTGATGCTGGCCGCCGAACTACGACTGCACGGCGTGCGCGTACTCGTGGTGGAGAAGGAACCCGAGCCGCCCGCCTTCGTACGCGCACTCGGCCTGCACGTCCGCAGCATCGAGGTGCTGGACCAGCGGGGCCTGCTGGAACGCTTCCTCGCGTACGGCCGGCGGCGCCCGCTCACAGGGTTCTTCGCCGGCCTCGACACGCCCGCACCCGTACGGCTGGACACCGCACATCCCTACGTTCTCGGCATCCCGCAGCCCGTCACCGACCGGTTGCTGGCCGAGCGCGCCACGGAACTCGGTGCCGAGATCCGGCGCGGCGGCGAACTGGTCGGGCTGAGCCAGGACGAGCAGGGTGTCACCGTCGAACTGGCCGACGGCACCCGACTGCGCTCGCGCTACCTGGTCGGCTGCGACGGTGGACGCAGCAGCGTCCGCAGACTGCTCGGTGTGGACTTCCCCGGTGAACCGAGCCGGGTCGACACGCTGCTGGGCGAGATGCGGGTGACCACACCGACGGAGACGCTGGCCGCTGTCGTGGCCGACGTACGCAGGACCCAGAAGCGGTTCGGTGTCGGCCCGGTCGGGGACGGCATGTGCCGCGTCGTCGTACCCGCCGAGAAGGTGGCCGAGGATCGGGCCGTCCCGCCGACCCTCGACGACTTCCGGCGTCAACTGCGGGCGTACGCCGGCACCGACTTCGGCGTGCACTCGCCCCGCTGGATGTCGCGCTTCGGCGACGCCACCCGGCTGGTCACGCGGTACCGGACCGGGCGGGTGCTGCTGGCCGGCGACGCCGCGCACATCCACCCGCCCGTCGGCGGGCAGGGCCTCAACCTCGGCATCCAGGACGCCGTCAACCTCGGTTGGAAGCTGGCCGCAGAGGTGGGTGGCTGGGCGCCGGAAGGGCTGTTGGACAGCTACCACACGGAACGGCACCCGGTGGCCGCCGACGTCCTCGACAACACCCGCGCGCAGATGGAGCTGCTCTCCACCGAGCCGGGTCCGCTCGCGGTGCGACGGCTGCTGTCGCACCTGATGGACTTCGAGGAGGTCAATCGGTACCTGATCGAGAAGGTCACCGCGATCTCGGTCCGGTACGACGTCGGTGCGGGCCACGAACTGCTCGGCCGCCGGATGCGGGACGTACGCCTGGGCCGGGGGCGTCTCTACGAGCTGACGCACACCGGACGCGGACTGTTGCTCGACCAGACCGGTGGGCTCTCGGTCGACGGTTGGGCGGACCGCGTCGACCATGTCGTCGACGTGAGCGAGGAACTGGACGTGCCGGCCGTGCTGCTGCGGCCGGACGGCCACGTGGTGTGGGTCGGTGCCGAGCGGCAGAGTCTGCGGGACCACCTGCCCCGGTGGTTCGGGTCGGCGCGGTGCACCGCGTGATCCACCGGGTCAGAGACCCAGGCCGCCCCGCACAGTCGTCTCCTGGCCGGTGAACTCCCCAGTGAGCAGGGGCATGGCCCGCGCGATCGCCGCCTTGGTCTCCGGGAGGTGAAGCGAGCGCGCGTGGTGTTCCCGGCTCTGCCAGACCTCGGTGACGACGACGAGGTCCGGATCGGTGTCGGAGACGCCGACGACGTACAGGTGGCAACCCGCCGCGCGGAGGCCCTCGACACCGTCGAGCAGGATCGCCACGACCTCCTCCCGCTGGCCGGGCCTGGTCCTCATGGAGCCGATGTAACCGAACACGTCTTCTGCCTCCCGATGCCGACGGACAACCGACCGTACTGTCCGGCTACGACAACCCCGGTCGGGACGGATCAGGCGGCGCGGCGTCGGCGCAACGGGAACCAGGACCACCGGGGTGCGGGCGGCGGGGCGGCCACGGGCACCGCCGGGT
>NZ_SISL01000194.1:0-10714 GCF_004307965.1 Verrucosispora sp. SN26_14.1
CCGCCCGCCGGGACGTCCGTGCGGGTGTCCGGGCCGGCCTCGCGTACCGCTCCGGCGACAGGGACCATCGCGGTCGGCAGCGACCCGTCGGAGACCGCGGCCCGCGCCGCCTCGGCCATCGTCGCGCCGCTACTGAACCGGTCGGCCGGATCCTTGGCGAGCGCGCGGGCGACCAGCACCCGGACCGCCTCCGGGATGTCGGGCGGCAGGTCCGGCGGCGGGTCGTCGAGGTGCCGGACGGCGACCTGGAGCGGGTTGTCCCCGGTGAAGGGCGGGCTGCCGGTCAGGCAGCAGAAGGCGACGGCACCGAGCGCGTACAGGTCGGTCGCGCCGGAGACCGGGCGCCCGGCGGCCTGTTCGGGCGCCATGTAGAGCGCGGTGCCGGGCACCGCGTTGGTGCTGGTGATGCTCGTCACGTTGGCCGACCGGGCCACCCCGAAGTCGACCAGGACGACCGTGCCGTCCTCCTGCACCAGCAGGTTGCTCGGCTTCACGTCGCGGTGCACGATGCCGCCGAGGTGCGCGGCGTGCAGCGCCTGTGCCGCCTGCGCCACCACCGACATCGCCAGCCCCACGTCCAGGCGACCCTCGGCCTCGATCCGCTTGGACAGTGGCTGGCCGGTGACGTACTCCATGACCAGGTAGTCGGCCCGGCCGCCGTCGGGCAGGTCGTCCTCGCCGCAGTCGTAGACCTGGACGATGCCCGGGTGGCGCAGCGCCGCCATGATCCGGGCCTCGGCGCGGAAGCGGGCGATGAAGTCGGGGTCGGAGACCAGCGAGGGCAGCAGCACCTTCACCGCGACCTGCCGGCCGAGGATCAGGTCGGACGCGCGCCAGACGTCACCCATGCCGCCGGTGGCGACACGTTCGTCCAGGCGGTACCGACCGCTGAGTACGACCTCCGAAGACAACACGGCACCACCGTACCCACAAGGGGGCCGAAGGGCGCGCCGGCATGGCGACGCATCTTACCGTCGACCGTGCCCGACACGGGGCGTGTCGTGAGGTGGCGTGTACTGTGAGTCACGACACGAGGGTGGCCCACGGACCGTTCGAGGTCAGACGGCCGGGCCTGTCGGAGGTAGCGTCGGCGGACCGTGGTTCGTTACGGCGAAACACCGTGCGACCCGGTGGAGAATTGTCACTGTGCCCGCCGGCCTCCGGCAGCTTGTCCGACCTCGGCGGACGCTCTAACGTCAGGCCGATCCGGCGGGCTCGCGAACGTGCCGCTGGTGGTTGTGGATCGCGACGCTGTCGGGAAAAATCCGCTTCCGGGCCACGGCGGTCCGTCAGCGAAGAGGTCACGGGGGCGGGGTGCGGGAAGAGGTCCGGGTCGTGGACCTGGCCGGCACCGGATCGTCCGCCGGACCCACGCCCCCCGAGAGAACCGGTGGACGGAAGCGGCAGGGCCATGACCGGTGAACTGAGCCAGGCGGTCGAGGCGGCCAAGAACGGGGACGAGGACGGCTTCCGCTTCCTCTATCGCAGCCTCCAGCCGGGGCTGTTGCGGTACCTGACCGCGTTGGTCGGCGCGGACGCCGAGGACGTGGCCTCGGAGACGTGGTTGCAGGTCGCCCGCGACCTGCCCAATTTCACTGGTGGAGAGTTCCGTGCCTGGGTCGTCACCATCGCCCGCAACCGGGCCATGGACCACCTGCGGCGGCAGCGCCGTCGCCCGGCACTCCCGGTGCCGGTGCAGGAACTCAGCGAACTGGCCGGCGACGCCGACACCGCCGAACGCGCCGGGGAGACCATCGGCACGGAGGCCGCCCTCGCCATGATCGCCAGCCTGCCACCCCGTGAGGCCGAGGCGGTCCTGTTGCGCGCGGTCGTGGGACTCGACGCCGCGACCGCCGGACGGGTGCTCGGCCGCCGCGCCGGAGCGGTCCGGACCGCCGCGCACCGGGGGCTGCGCCGGCTGGCGCTGATGCTGGACCGGCAGGCCGCGCAGGGCGGCGTCCCGCGTCCGCGCACCGGTCCCGCACAGACGCCGCACGCCGAGCCGGTGGACGGCTGACATGCGGGCACACTGGATGAGGTGGCGTCGGTCGGGCACGACCGTCTCCCGGGCCGCGTACGACCGGCTGCTCGACGCCACCGCCACCCCGTCGGCACCCGGGTCGGACGCCCCGCTCGCCGGGCTGTTGCGGGCCGCCGCCGCCCCGCCGCGTGACGACGAACTCGCCGGGGAACAGGCCGCTCTCGCCGCGTTCCGCGCGGCCCGGCAGGGGGAGAGACCGGCCGCCTCGCCGTCGGTCGGGCCGCGTCGCCGCCGCCTCACCGTCGGTGCGCTGGCCTGGATCGCCGGTGTCGCGGCCACCGCCACCGCCGGGGCCGCCCTCGCCGCGGTCAACCTCGACCGTCCGTCGCCGCCACCGGTGCCGCCGGCCACCTCCGCCCCCGTCGAGACCTCCGCGCCCACCAGCCCGACCCCGTCCGAGAGTCGGCCGCCCACCACCGCCGACCCGACCGGGAGCACGTCCCCCACCGCGTCGCCCTCGCCGACCGCGTCGCCGACCGGCTCGCCGAGCCCGTCGGAGACGGGCACACCGCAGGCGTCGGCGTACGTCGGGCCGGTGGACTCCGGCAACGCCGGCCACTGCCGGTCGTACCTGTCGAAGTCCGAGCGGCAGCGGGAGAAGGCGATGGAGAGTCCCGGCTTCGCCGACCTGCGGGACGCGGCCGGTGGTGCCGACAACGTCGCGGCCTACTGCCGGGCTCTGCTGGCCGAGGTCGACCCGGACTGGCTGGCCAAGCACGGTGCCGACCCGGACGACACGTCCGCCACCGGCTAGCGGCTGCGGGACCCGTGGCACGGGTCGGCCGCCGGCCCACCGATTGCGACGGGAACGTGAATTCGGTTCGACGGAACCGTCGACATCGTGAAAGTGTCACCGCGACGCGTTACGGTGACGCTTGCCGAGCCGGTATCGGACAAGGGAGCCATCGCGTGGTTACCTCACCGGAAATCGATCACATACCCGTGCTGCGGGACCGCGCCGCAGCCGCCCGACATCTCGCCCGGATCTGCTTCAAGACCGGCCCACCGACCTACACCGGTGTCGAGCTCGAATGGACGGTCCACGAGGCCGTCGACCCCACGCGTCCCGTCGACGCCGCCCGGCTGAGAGCGGCACTGGGGCCCTACAGCCCCACCACCCTCGATCGGACCAGCCCCGCCCGCCGACTGCTGCGGGGCGGCATGGTGACCGTCGAGCCCGGCGGGCAGGTGGAGATCTCCACCCCGCCGCAAGCCTCCGTCGCCGCGCTGATCGACGCCACCCAGTCCGACATCGACCAGGTCACCCGTCTGCTCGACGCCGCCGGCCTGCGCCTCGGACGCGCCGGCATCGACGCGTACCGGCACCCGCAGCCGGTGATCGACACACCCCGCTACCGGGCCATGCGCCGGGTCTTCGACCGGCACGGCCCGGACGGCCGGACGATGATGTACAGCACCGCCGGCCTCCAGGTCTGCCTCGACGCGGGTCGGCCCGAGCAGGTCGCCGCCCGGTGGGCGCTGGCGCACGCGGCAGGGCCACCGCTGCTGGCCGCCTTCGCCACCGCCGACCGGCACGCCGGCCGGAACACCGGGTGGGCGTCGGCCCGGATGGGCGCCTGGGCGCGGATCGACCCGGCCCGCACCGCGCCGGTCTGGACACCCGAGGTGGCCGGTGTCGACCCGGTCGCCGCCTGGAGCCGGTACGCACTGGCCGCTCCGCTGCTCTGCGTACGGGACGACAGCGGCGACTGGACCCCGCCGCCGGACGTGACGTTCACCGACTGGATCGACGGTGCGTTACCCCGCCCGCCGACCGTCGACGACCTGGAATACCACGTCAGCACGCTGTTCCCGCCGGTGCGGCCCCGTGGCTACCTGGAACTGCGCTACTTCGACACCCAACCCGGGCGCGAGTGGACGCTGCCGCCGGCGGTGCTCGCCGCCCTGCTCGGCACCACCGACACCACCGAGTCCGCGCTGGCACTGGCCGCCCCGGTGGCCGACCGCTGGCTCGTCGCGGCCCGGCACGGCCTGCACGACCCGTGCCTGGCCACCGTCGCCGTGGGCCTGCTCGACCTGGCCCTGACGGCGTTGCCCCGGCTCGACCTGCCGGCGGCGCTGCACGACGAGATCGACCAGGGAGTACGACGACGGCGTGACGCCGCCCAGAGGAGGCAGCGATGACCGACACCACCACCGGCCTCGGCGCGGAGGACCTGCGCGCCCGGATCGCCTCGGAGCTGGACCGCACCCGGGCCCGCACCGTCGGGCTGACCGAGGCGGTCGACGACGGCGACCTGGCCCGCCAGCACTCGCCACTGATGTCCCCGCTGGTCTGGGACTTCGCCCACATCGGCAACCAGGAGGAACTCTGGCTGATCCGGGACGTCGGCGGACGCGAACCGGTCCGGTGCGACATCGACGAGCTCTACGACGCCTTCAAGCAGCCGCGCAAGGACCGGCCGTCGCTGCCGTTGCTGCCGCCGACCGAGGCGCGGGCGTACGTGTCGACGGTCCGCGACAAGGTGTACGACCTGCTCGACAGCGTCTCCTTCGAGGATCGTCGACTGGTCACCGACGGTTTCGCGTTCGGGATGATCGTGCAGCACGAGCAGCAGCACGACGAGACGATGCTCGCCACCCACCAACTGCGCTCCGGCCCCGCGGTGCTGCACGCGCCGCCGCCGCCCGAGCCGACCGCCCGGGTGGCCGGGGAGGTGCTGGTGCCGGCCGGCCCGTTCACCATGGGCACCGACACGGACCCGTGGGCGCTGGACAACGAACGCCCGGCCCACCGGGTCGAGCTGCCCGCGTACGTGATCGACGCCGCCCCGGTGACCAACGGGGCGTACCGGGAGTTCATCGCCGACGGCGGGTACGACGACCCGCGGTGGTGGAGCGGGGCGGGCTGGCGGCACCGGCAGGAGGCCGGCCTGGGCGCGCCGATGCACTGGCGGCGCGACGGCGACGGCTGGGCCTACCAGCGGTTCGGCCGGTGGGACCGGGTCCGCGACGACGAACCGGTGGTGCACGTCTGTTTCCACGAGGCACACGCGTACGCCACCTGGGCCGGCAAGCGGCTGCCCACCGAGGCGGAGTGGGAGAAGGCGGCCCGCTGGGACCCGTCCACCGGCCGGTCCCGCCGTTACCCGTGGGGCGACGGCGACCCCACCTCGGTGCACGCCAACCTGGGTCAGCGGCACCTGTGGCCGGCGCCGGTCGGCGCGTACCCGGCCGGGGCGTCGCCGCTCGGCGTGCACCAGCTCGTGGGCGACGTGTGGGAGTGGGTGTCGACGCCGCTGCGGGGCTATCCCGGCTTTGCCGCCTTCCCCTACCGGGAGTACTCCGAGGTCTTCTTCGGCGACGACTACCGGGTGCTGCGCGGCGGGTCGTTCGGCACCGACCGGGCGGCCTGCCGGGGCACCTTCCGCAACTGGGACTACCCGATCCGCCGGCAGATCTTCAGCGGTTTCCGCTGTGCCCGCGACGTCCGGCCCGAGGAGGCCGACCGGTGACGGTCGTGTCCGGGGTGGCCTGATGTGCCGCCACCTGGCCTACCTCGGGCCGCCACGGACGCTGCGCGAGTTGCTGTTCGACCCGCCGCACGCGCTGGTCCGCCAGTCCTGGGCGCCCCGCGACATGCGGGGCGGCGGGACGATCAACGCGGACGGGTTCGGGGTCGGCTGGTACCCGCCGACCGGCGGTGACCCGGTGCGGTACCGGCGGGCGCAGCCGATCTGGAGCGACCCGACCATCGCCGACCTGGCGGCGGTCACCTCGTCCGGTGCGGTGCTGGCCGCGGTCCGTTCGGCCACGGTCGGCATGGCGGTGGTGGACGCCGCCGCCGCGCCCTTCGCCGAGGGCCGATGGCTGTTCAGCCACAACGGCGTGGTGCGCGGCTGGCCGGACGCGGTGGTGCCGCTGGCCACCGCCCTGCCCGTACGCGACCTGCTCACGCTGGACGCCGCCACCGACTCGGCGTTGCTGTGGGCGCTGGTCCGGCACCGGCTGCGCGCCGGCCTGCCGCCCGAGCAGGCGGTCGCCGAGACGGTCACCTCGGTCGCCGCGGCGGCCCCGGGGTCGCGGCTCAACCTGCTGCTCACCGACGGCCGGACGGTGGTCGCCAGCGTGGCCGGGCACGCCCTGTCCGCCCGCACCACGCCGGACTCCGTGCTGCTGGCCTCGGAACCGCACGACGACGACCCGGCCTGGCGGGAGGTGCCGGACGGTCACCTCGTCACCGCCACCGCCACCGGGATGCACCTGCGCCCGCTGCCCCGGCCCGACCACCATCGACCGCCCGACGGAAGGCAAGACGGATGAGCACCGAGCCACTGGAGATCCACCTCGACGACCGGGACATCGGCCGCAGCCTCCGGCACGACGTCCGGGTCGGGCTGACCGCCGACCCGAAGTGGCTCCCGCCGAAGTGGTTCTACGACGCGCGGGGCAGCGAACTCTTCGAGGAGATCACCCGGTTACCCGAGTACTACCCGACCCGGGCCGAACGCGCGGTGCTGGCCGCCCACGCGACCGAGATCGCGGAGCTGACCGGCGCGAAGACGCTCATCGAGCTCGGCTCCGGTTCGTCGGAGAAGACCCGGCTGCTGCTGGACGCCTTCACCCGGCGGCGCGGTCTGGGCACGTTCGTACCCCTGGACGTGTCGGCCAGCGCGCTCGCCGCGTCCACCGCCGCGCTCGCCGCCGACTACCCGGGGCTGCGGGTCCGCGGCATCGTCGGTGACTTCACCCGGCACCTGGACCGGCTGCCCGCCGGTGGGCGGCGGCTGGTGATCTTCCTCGGCGGCACCGTCGGCAACCTGCTGCCGGCCGAGCGGGCCGACTTCCTCGCCCGGATGCGGGCCGCGTTGGAGGTGGGGGACTGGCTGCTGGTCGGTACCGACCTGGTGAAGGACCCGGCGGTGATCGTGCCCGCGTACGACGACGCGGCGGGGGTGACCGCGGAGTTCAACCGCAACGTGCTGCGGGTGCTCAACCGCGAACTGGACGCCGACTTCGACCCGGCCGCCTTCGCCCACGTCGCGCTCTGGGACCCGGAGCGGGAGTGGATCGAGATGCGGCTGCGGGCGCAGCGGCCGGTCCGGGTACGCGTGCTCGACCTGGACGTCGCCTTCGCCGAGGGGGAGGAACTGCGGACCGAGGTGTCGGCGAAGTTCCGCCCGGAGGGGATCGCCGCGGAGCTGGCCTCGGCCGGGTTCCAGGCCGAGCGCTTCTGGACCGACCCCGACGACCTGTTCGGCGTGACCCTGGCCCGCGCGGACTGAACCGGCGGACGCCCGACTCCGGAGGTGTGTCGGGTCACCCGGCGGCCCGACCGGTCGGCGATCGGCTAGGCTGTGCGGCAGCGAAGGGGAGTAGCCCGCAACGCCGTGGTCGACATACTGGTGCGTTCCGCATCCGGCCACGCGGCCTCGTTCATCACGGGGCGGGCGAGACCTTCGACCCAGGCTCAACAGCCGGGTCGAGGGCGCCCCAGATCCTCCTCCCGGCCTGATCCGGAAGGACGTCATGGAGGGGTTCCTCGTCGCGCTGGCAGTCAGCTTCGGCGTGATCTTCGTTGCCGAGCTGGGAGACAAGTCCCAGCTCATGGCTCTGGCATTCGCCACCAGATACCGCACCGTGCCGATCCTGATCGGCATCACCGTCGCCACCGCCGTGGTGCACCTGGCCTCGGTGGCGATCGGTGTCGGGCTGGGTGCCGCGCTGCCCACCGGCTGGATCTCGCTCCTGGCGGGTCTGGCCTTCATCGGCTTCGGCCTCTGGACACTGCGCGGGGACACGCTCACCGAGGAGGAGAAGCGCAAGGCGGCCAAGGGCGGCAAGTCGGCGATCTTCGCCGTCGGTGTCGCGTTCTTCCTCGCCGAACTGGGTGACAAGACCATGCTCGCCACGATCACCCTGGCCACCCAGTACGGCTGGTTCGGCACCTGGGTCGGCTCGACCATCGGCATGGTGGCCGCCGACGCGCTCGCCATCGTCGTCGGCCGGCTGCTCGGTCGCCGGCTGCCGGAGCGGACCATCAAGTACGGTGCCGCCGCGCTGTTCGCGATCAGCGGCATCTGGCTGATCGTGGAGGCGGTCGCGGAACTGACCTGACCCGGCGGGAGCCGACTACCCGGGGCCCCGCCGGGTAGTCGCCCGCGTGAACGTCGACGTACTCCTGGAACGGGGTCACCACTGGCTGGTGATCGCGGTGGAGCTGGTCGGCGCGGCGGTGATCGTCGTCGGGGCGGCCTGGGCCGCGCTGCGGTTCGTGGTGGACGGGGTCCGCTACCGCGACGCGACCGTGTTCACCCGGATCCGGTTGACGCTCGGCCGCTTCCTGGTGCTCGGACTGGAGTTCCAGTTGGCGGCGGACATCCTGCGGACCGCGCTGTCGCCGACCTTCACCCAGATCGGTCAGCTCGCCGCGATCGCCGCCATCCGGACCGTGCTTAACCACGTCCTGGGCCGGGAGATCGAGCACGAGCAGGAGCAGGTCGGTCGGCCGGGGCGGGCGTCGTGATCCAGGCGCTGGCCACGGTCGTCGCGGCGCTCGGCGTACTCGGCGCCGGGGTCGCGCTGGTCACCACCGGTTCCCGGTCGACGGCGCTGCGGATCCTGCTGGACATGCTCGTCGCCGCCGGTCTGCTGCGGCTGACCGGGGAGCAGACCTGGCGGGAACTGGCCGCCACCGTGGTGATCGTGCTGCTGCGGCGGATGCTCAGCAGCGCGTTGACGGAGAACTTCCGCTGGTCCGCCGGACCGGGAGGCCCGGCCGGTCGGATCGGCCGGGCCTCCGGCCGCTGATTCGGACGAGTGCCCCGAGGGCTGAGCACGGCCCGGCGGGGAAATCGCATTTTTCCCGGTGGAGAGGCGATTCCGACGGACGGTCGGTCCGGTTGGGCATTGCGGGCGCGGTCCTCTGCCGAGGAAAACCCCTAACTCCGGACATAACGCTTATGAGCGGCTTTAATGGTTCACGAGATTAAGTAGACCTTGGGGGTTTTCGTGAGTTTCTTTGGCGTTACCGGCCCGGTACGGAGGCGCGCCTGATGGACCTGTACCGCCAACTGCGTCTCGTGCGCCAGCGCTGGTGGATCGTCCTGGTCACCCTCGTGGTGGCCCTCGGGCTGACCGCCCTGGTCACCGTTCGGGCGCAGCCTCGCTACGTCGCCTCGGTCACCTTCTTCGTCACCACCCCGAGCCAGGGCGTCACCGACGCCTACCAGGGTGGTCTCTTCCTGCAACAGCGCGTCAAGTCCTACGCCGAACTGCTCACCAGCGACCGGCTGGCGCAGGCCGCCGTCGCGGACAACCAACTCGGGCTCACCGCCGAGGAGGTCCAGCAGCGGGTCAGCACCTCGACCGAGACCGGCACCGTGTTGCTGCGGGCGTCGGTGACCGACACCGACCAGACCCGCGCGCTGCGGGTGACCGAGGCGCTCTCGGCGAAGTTCGTCGAACTCGTGCAGAAGGTCGAGGCCCGGCCGGACGGCACCGCCGGACCCATCAAGATCGAGGTGGTCAGCGGCCCCCGGGTCACCCCCACCCCGGTCTCGCCGCAGCCGTTGCGCAACACCGCGATCGGCACCCTGATCGGCCTGCTCGCGGGCGTGGCCCTGGCGATCCTGCGCGGCATGGCCGACGTCCGCCTGCGCGACGCCGCCGGTCTGCAACGGGTGACCGGCAGCCCGCTGCTCGGCGAGATCCCGATCGACCCCAGCGCCCGCACCGCCCCGCTGATCGTCGGCGACGCCGCCACCTCGGCGCGCGCCGAGGCGGTCCGCAAGCTCCGCACCAACCTGCGCTTCGTCGACGTGCACGAACCCGCCCGGGTCATCGCCGTCACCAGCGCGTTGCAGGGCGAGGGCAAGACCACCATGTCGTGCAACCTGGCCATCGCGCTGGCCGAGGCGGGCTGGCGGGTCCTGCTGGTCGACGCCGACCTGCGCCGGCCGAAGGTCGGCGACTACCTGGGCATCGACTCCGGCGTCGGGCTGACCGACGTGCTCGTCGGTGACGTGCAGGTCGGCGACGTGGTCCAGCGCTGGGGTGACAAGTCGCTGCTGGTGCTGCCGAGCGGCTCGGCCCCGCCGAACCCGAGCGAACTGCTCGGCTCCAAGGCCATGTCCGACCTGCTGACCGCCCTGCGCGAGTCCGCCGACATCGTCATCATCGACACCGCGCCGCTGCTCGCGGTCACCGACGGTGTGGTGGTCGCGGTGCAGGCCGACGGTGCGTTGCTGGTCACCCAGCAGGGGCGTACCTCACGGGCACAGGTGGCCGCGGCGGCCCGGGCACTGCACTCGGTCTCGGTGCGGCTGCTCGGCTGCGTGCTGAACATGGCCCGGGTGCCCAAGGCGGAGGCCTACCAGTACGAGGCGTACCGGGTGGTCGCCGAGACACCGGCGCCGACGACGGCGACGGGCGAACGGGCCGGAGCCGGTCGGCACGCCGAACGCAAGCCGGTGGCCGACCTGCCCGATCACACCCAGGAACTCACCCGGCTGCCCCGATGAGCGCCGCCAGCGGGCGCAGCGACCGCTCGATCTCCTCCGCGCAGGCGCGAAAGTCGGCGGGCGTACCGGCGACCGGGTCGCGCAGGTCGTCGGCGTCCGCCGGGGCGGGTTGCAGCCGTCCCCGGGCCAGGGCGGCGGCGGCCACCGCGGCCGCGAGCGAGTCGTCCGGCTCGTCCGTGGCGGGTTCCGC
>NZ_SISL01000195.1:0-10684 GCF_004307965.1 Verrucosispora sp. SN26_14.1
GCCTTCGTCGGCAGCGGCAGAAGTGTAAAAGAGACAGACCCGACGCCGGGCGACTCGGCGCTGGTCGGCGCCGAGGGACTGACCGGGATCATCGCGGAGCATCGGCGGAACGGGCGCTCGATCGTGTTCACCAACGGTTGCTTCGACGTGCTGCACCGGGGCCACGTGCGGTACCTGGAGCAGGCGCGCGCCCTCGGCGACCTGCTGGTGGTGGCCGTCAACTCGGACGACAGCGTACGCCGACTCAAGGGCGCCGACCGGCCGGTCAACCCGGTGGAGGACCGCACCACCCTGCTCGCCGCGCTCTCCTGTGTCGACCACGTGGTCGTCTTCGAGGAGGACTCACCGGCCGGTCTGATCGAGGCCATCCGCCCGGACGTCTACGTCAAGGGCGGCGACTACCCGCCCGACCTGGTACCCGAGGCACCGCTGGTGCAGCGGCTGGGCGGGCAGGTCCGCACACTCGGGTACGTGCCGGACCGCTCCACCTCGGCGATCATCGAGCGGATCCGGGCCCACGGCCAGGGCACCGCAGTCGACACGGCCGGCTCGGTCGACACGGCCGTTTCGGTCGACGCGGGTCAGGCGGGCGACTCGGTCGATGCGGGCCGGGCGGTCGGCTCGGGCCAGGCGGTCGAGGTGGGCCAGCCGGTCACCGCGCCCGGTGCGGGTGTCCCGCCGACCACCGGCAAGGCGCCGTGAACCGACCGCTCGACACCGGCGACCACGCGGCCTTCCGCGCCGACCGTCTGCTCGACGTCCTGGTCCCGACCCGGGACCGGCCCGCCGAACTCGCCGTCACCCTCTCCGGGCTCGCCGCCCAGGAGGGGGTGCCGGGGTTCGGGGTGGTGGTCAGCGACCAGTCCGACGGCGACCCCGGGTACGCCCACCCGGCCGCGGCCACCATGGTCCGTGCCCTGCGCTATCGCGGACATCCGGTGCTGCTGACCCGTCGGCTGCCCCGACGCGGGCTGGCCGAACACCGGGCCGCCCTGCTCGCCGCGTCCACCGCCCGGTACGTGCTCTTCCTCGACGACGACGTCTGGCTGGAACCCGGCACACTGGCCCGGCTGGTCACCGCGATCGAGGAGTTGGGCTGCGGTTTCGTCGGCAACGCGGTGCACGGACTGTCGTACCTGGACGACGTACGCCCGCAGACGCACCGGCACTACCGGGAGTGGACCGGCCGACCGGTGCCCGAACACGTCCGCCCGGGCACTCCCGAATGGGACCGGGCGCAGATCCACTCGGCGGCGAACCTGCTGCACGTCACCGAGGCGCTGGAGTTGCCGCCGGGGAGCTGGCGGGCGTACCAGGTCTCCTGGGTCGGCGGCTGTGTCCTGTACGACCGCGCCAAGCTGGTCGAGTGCGGCGGTTTCGAGTTCTGGCGGCGGGTGCACGAGCGCCATCAGGGCGAGGACGTCGCCGCCCAGATCACCGTGATGGCGCGGCACGGCGGCGCCGGTGTCCTGCCCAGCGGGGCCTACCACCTGGAGTCACCGACCACCGTCACCGAACGCGACGTCGAGGCGTGGGAAGTGGTCCTCGCCGACCCCCGGATGTAAGGAGGGGACCCTTCCTATACACCAGGCGTTAGTAGGGGTCCCCTCCTTACATTCGTCTCTAGCGGAACAACAGCTCGCGGGCGGCTTCCAGCACCTCGACGACCGGTACGTCCGTGACGAAGGAGTCCCGGTGCGGGCAGTCGCCGTCGCCGGGGCGGTGCGGATAGATCCCGGGCGTGCAGTCCACCCCGCAGACCGGGCAGTGCACCGTCCACGAGGTGATCGGTCGGTGCCGTCCACGCAGTCCGGTGGCGGTGGTGATCAGGTTGCCGACCCAGAAGACGCCGACCGTGGGCGTGCCGACCGCACCGGCGAGATGCAGCGGGCCGGTGTCGTTGGAGATCACCAACTCGCAGTCGGCGTAGCAGCCGGCGAGCCCGCCCAGGCTGAGCGTGCCCACCTGGGGCCGGACCGGCACCCCGGCCGCCGCCACCACCTGGTCCACCACCTCCTGCTCGGCCGGGGTACCAGTGACCAGCACCTCGTACCCGTCGGCGTGCAGCATCCGGGCCACCCGGGCGAATCGGTCGGTGGGCCAGCGACGCCGGGTGTCGGTGGCACCCGGATGCAGTGCCACCCGGGGGCGAGCTGGCTCGCCGAGCACCCTGCGGGCCTCGGCCCGGTCCGCCTCGGTCACCGCCAACGTCGGGGTGATCGTGGTCGCCGAGGCACCCACCAGCGCCACCGCTTCCAGGTAGCGGATCACCTCCGGCTGGTAGTAGACGTACCGCAGCCACCGGTCCAGCGGCGGGGCGTCCTCGGCGCGTAGTCCGGCGGTGACCCGGGCACCGAGCGCGGCGACCAGCGGGTTCGAGTTCGCCCCGCCTCCGTGCAGTTGCAGCGCCAGGTCGAAGTGCTGTTCGCGGGCGGCGGCCAGGAATTCGACCATGCTCGCCTCGGGTTCGCCGGAGCCCGCCGCCCGGATGCCCGGGGCCGGCGGCACCACCTCCACCCGGTCGACCGGACCCGGCCGGTCGGTCCAGAGCTCCGCGTGCCACGGCGCGCCGAGCAGCACGATCTCCGCCCCCGGGTACGCGGTCCGCAACGCGTCCAGCGCGGGCAGCACGAAGATGAAGTCACCGAGTGCGTTGGCCCGCAGTACGGCGATCCGGGCCACGTCGGGCACCAGCCCGGTGGCCGGGGCGAGCAGGTCCGGAGCGGCCACGGCAGGGGATTACCGCTCGTACTCGCCGGGGGCGACGTCCGGCCGGTGGAGTTCCCGGTCCGCCGCCGGGTCGGCACCACGGGGCGTACCCGCAGCGGTCGGGTACGGCCCGGTGCGGCCGACCGTGATGGTGCGGGGCGCGGGCCGGGTGGCCCGGGGCAGCCGTACCCGCAGCAGGCCGTGGTCCATCACCGCGTCGATGCCCTCCGGGTCGACCCGCGACGGCAGCGGTATGCGGTACTCGAAGCCGCGCGTCTCGAAACCTCCGGGAATGCCGTGATCGGCGTTGACCTCGGCCTCCGTCCGAGCCCGTACGCACAGTTCGCGGTCGTCCAACTCGACCGCCACCTCTTCGGGCGCGACGCCGGGCAGCCTGACCACCACCTCCCAGCCGTCGGGGATCTCGCCCAACTCGACCTCGGGCGGCCCGGGACGGCCACCGAGCAGCCGACTCAGCTCGGCACGCAGCGACTGCAACTCGCCCATCGGGTCCCAGCCCTGCTGACCGCCGCGCCAGTTCCTGGTCATCGCACACCTCCCGTCGGCTGTCCGGCCGACGCCGGCCGCAGCGAACTCGGCGCGTCGAGGTGGGCGTCCCGGTCGACCCCGACGCCGAGCCGGTCGACGAGTTCCCCGCCCAGCCAGGCGCTGACGCCGAGGATGCCCAGCGCCACCACCTCGATGGCGATCAGCGCGCCACCGGCGGCCCGGGACTCGGCGTTGAGCCGTACCACCCAGACGGCGGCGAAGAGCAGGATCACCGCGAGGTTGGCCACGGCGTGGGTGATGCCCACCCGCTTCGCGCGGGTCCCGGCGGGGATGGCCAGCAGGTCGAAGGCCCCGGCGACCGCGGCCAGCAGGCCGCCGACCAACCCGACGGTGAGATTCCAGTACGCCACCTCGCCGAGGAACCGTGGCCCGCCGAGCGTGTCGATCAGGTCGAACAGCACGGTGGTGACCAGCAGGGCCACCGGGAACATGACCAGCATCGGATGCACCGGATGACCCAGTACCTTGAGTCGGCTCTCCATGCTCCGGGCCTCCACTGCTCGGGTCGTTTCGCCGTCGACGGCTCGTGCTGCGGTCACACCCTCCCCCATCAGGGGAGACAGCTCATCACAGTAGGCGCGCCTACACTGGCCGTGGCGGTTTCCCGCCTGGATGCCGCCACCGGGTTCAACTTCACGGGGAGGCACACAGTGACGGCAGAGATCACTTCGGTGGTGGAGTTACGCGAGTTGCTCGGCACCCCGACACCCCGCGCCGCCGAGAAGGAACGCACCACGCTGCACGAGCGCGACCGGCAGTGGCTGGCCGCGTCGCCGTTCTGTCTGGTGTCCACGGCCGGGGCGGACGGCGCCTGCGACGTCTCGCCCAAGGGTGATCCGGCCGGCTTCACCCTCGTGCTGGACGACCGGACCATCGCCATCCCGGAGCGCCCCGGCAACAAGCGCGCCGACGGCTACCGCAACATCCTGGAGAACCCGCACGTCGGGCTGATCTTCCTGATCCCGGGGCGTGGCGACACGCTGCGGATCAACGGGCGGGCCCGGCTGCTGCGCGACGCGCCCTGGTTCGACCAGATGGTGGTCAAGGGCCACCGCCCGGTGCTCGCCGTGGTGGTGGAGATCGAGCAGGTCTTCTTCCACTGCGCGAAGGCGTTCCTCCGCTCCGCGCTGTGGAAGCCGGAGAGCTGGCCGGCGGACCCCCTGCCCAGCACCGCCCGCCTGATCAAGGAGGTGCAGAACCCGGTGGAGACCCTGGCCGACCTGGAGCGCCACTACGGACCGGAGTACGCCCGCAGGCTCTACTCCTCCTGACCGGCCGCACCGGCGGCGGTGACCATCCACAGGTGGCCGTCCGGGTCCGCGAACGTGCCCGCGTATCCCCAGGGCTGCGGCCCCGCCTCGGTGACCACCTCCGCACCGGCGTCACGCGCGCGGGAGACCAGGCTGCCGACCTCGGCCGGGCCGTCCACGGTCAACCCGAGTACGCACTCAGTGTGCCGGCGGTCGGCCACCTCCCGGCCGCCGAGCACCCAGCCGAAGCCACCGGTCGGCACCAGCATCAGGCGCAACCCGGCGTTGACCTCGAACTGCAACGGCTCGGGCAGGCCGTCCCCGGCCGGCTCACCGATCGTGGCCAGACCGAGAACGGCCCGGTAGAAGTCGTGCGAGACCTGCCGGTCGGCGATCGGCAGGCTGACGACGACTGGTGTGTACGGCACGGCGGGACCTCCGGCTGGCATCGCGATCGTGGGGATGCCGTCGAGTATGGGCGCCACCTGTGACAGGGGGTGGGAGCCGCCGTCGGGGAGTCGGACCGGTGACCCGCCGCTGCGGGCAGCAGCCAGCGGCTTGCCGACCCGTGGGTTCGCCGTCGTCGGCCCGCGGCGGCTCGTGCGGATTCTTGACTCCCCTCGTTGTTGCGCTCCCCGCCTTTCGGTGTGCCCTCTTCGGTGATCCAGGATGTACCGATCGGTGGTACCGCGCGAGTCGGTGCGTGGTCACGATGGCCGGATGCATCCTCACGACCCGTACCAGCAGCAGCCGCACTATCCGCCGCACCAGTACCCGCCTCAGCCGCCGCCGATGGTGTATGTCCAGCAGCAGCCGAACAAAGCTGGGCTGGGAGGGTGGGCGATCGTCTTGTGGATCGCGGTGCCGGCGATTCTGATCGCGCTGTGCTGTGCGGGGTGCCTGCTGACCGGGTCTTTCTCGGCGTTCATGGAGGGTTTCAACGAAGGCTTCAACGAGGGCGTGTCGAATTCGTAGTGCTGTGGTGGCGACTCCCGGGTTTCAACCGGTGACCTCTGCGTGAAGGCATAGGAAAGGGCCTCTGGGCTGGGGAGCCCAGCGAGCTACCTGCTGCTTTACGTCGCTTCGGGGCGGGCAGGCCGGAGCGCCACTTCCGGCCTGGCCGCGAGCGGGTCGTGGCGGGCGGATGTGCTCGGCGTCGGCAGGCCACAGCAGATCGCCTGCGGGTGGCCTGCCGACGTGATCCGCTGGCGATGAGGAGCATGTTGGCCGGCCCGCTCGGGGTGACGACGATGAGGGCGAAGACGGGGTAGTGCACCTCGATCTGCATAGAGAAAAGGCGTCTGGCTCCCGGGATTCCTCGGTCACCTCACAGGCGGCTCACCTCGCCAGCTTCGGGGGCACGCATCGATCCGATTGGAGGTACCGATCAACTGCGAAGCGTGGTCACGATGGTCGAATGCATCCTCACGACCCGTACCGGCAGCCGCCTCACCAGCAGCAGCCCTACCCGCCGCAGCAGCACCCGCCACAGCTACCGCCGGTGGTGTTCGTTCAGCAGCGATCTAACCGGGCGACAACGACGGGCGTGTGGGCGATCTTCTTCTGGATCGCGGGGCCGGTCCTGCTTGCACTCTGCTGCGCGGGCTGTTTGTTTTCGATCTTCGGCGGGGCGCTCCTGGGCGGCGACTACGGCGGGAGTTCGCCTTCACCTACGCCGTAGCGACGGTTGCGGGCAGGCTGGAGCAACACTTCCGGCCTGTCCGCTAACCCCGCTGCGCCGCGTGCCGGTCGTCCCACTGGAAACGCGACAGCCCGGCGGACCCTGTGGATCTCCGTCCGCGCCGTGGGCACACTCCGCCTGTACGGCCGAGTGATCAAATCATGCGGTGGCAGCCAGCAGGCCGCCCGGTGGCTCCTCGGACTCAGCGGACGAAGCGCGAGGCGGTCGACCGGGCCGTCAGCGCGCTGATGGACGGCAACCTCGCGGCGTTACTGCAACGGGATGGTGCAACTGAGCGCCGGGCGAGCTGATCTGTCGGCAGATGCGAGAAGCCCCGGTCAGTGGTGCCGACCAGGGCCTTCGCTATCCGAGCCGCCTGACGGAATCGAACCGTCGACCTACGCATTACGAGTGCGTCGCTCTAGCCGACTGAGCTAAGGCGGCAACGATCGCCAAGTATACGGCACGCACCAGGCCGGGGCGGAGCGGGATTCCCCGGACTCGACGGACCGGACATCGGGCGCGTTCGGGCTCGGCACGGCACACCGCGCGGCACTACGCTCCGGCGGGTGACCGACGACCACATCCCCCGCGACGAACCGTTCGACCCCCTGCCCGGTGACGGTACGCGTCCCGAGGCCGACAGCCACCACGCGCCCGAGCCGGTGACGGCCGGCGGCCGGGCGGCGCCACTCGGGACGTACGCCGAGGAGGCTTCCGGAGGGCGGGCGGCGCGACGGCCGCGCAGCACCGATCCGCTGGAGCTGGGCTTCACGCCGCGCAAGCCGGTGCCGTGGCTCGCACCGTTCCTGCTGATCAGCACCGGTCTGCGGACCTTGTTGGCGATGCTGTTCGGGGCGTACCTGGACAAGCGCGAACTCCAGAAGGCGCTGGACGCGGAGGTCGCCCGTCAGGTCGGGCCGGACGGCGGGCTCTGGCTCGACTACGTGGCCGACCTGGGCGACGGCTTCAACGCCACGTACTCGGTGGCGTACCTGCTCGCGCAGCGCGAGCTGGAGGTGGACGGGCACCGGCTGCCCCGGGCGCAGACCCTGGTGATGGGCGGCGACCAGGTCTACCCGTCGGCGGCGTACGAGGCGTACGAGGACCGGTGCAAGGGGCCGTACCAGGCGGCGCTGCCGACCACGCCGCCGGAGCAGCCGACGATCTTCGCGGTGCCGGGCAACCACGACTGGTACGACGGACTGACCGCGTTCCTGCGGTTGTTCGTCCGCACCCGGGACCGCCACTTCGGCGGCTGGCGGACCGGCCAGTCCCGCTCGTACTTCGCCGCCGAACTGCCCGCCGACTGGTGGCTGCTCGGGCTCGACGACCAGTCCGGCTCGTACGTCGACGACCCGCAGCTCACCTACTTCGACGCGGTGGCGGAGAAACTGGGCCCGCAGAGCAGGGTGATCCTGGCGGTGCCGGCTCCGGCCTGGGTGAAGGCCGTCGACCAGCCCACCGCGTACGACTCGATCGACTATTTCATCCGGACCATCGTCGCGCCCACCGGTGCCCAGGTACGCCTGTTGATCTCCGGCGACCTGCACCACTACGCCCGCTACACCGGGCCGGACGGCCGGCAACTGGTCACCTCGGGCAGCGGCGGGGCGTACCTCTACCCGACGCACAAGCTGCCCGAGCAGATCGAGGTGCCGCCCCGGGACACCCTGGCCCGCCGCTCCAGCCCCTCTCGCGCGTACGAGTTGGCCGCCCGCTACCCCGACGCGGCCCGCTCCCGCCGGTACGGCTGGGGGATCTTCGGCCGGTTGCCGCTGCGCAATCCCGGCTTCTCGACGCTGCTGGGCATCCTGCACACCCTGCTGATGCTCTCCATGGCCGGCGTGACCGACTTCCGTGCGGAAGCCTCGGAGCAGCGACTGTTCAGCGTGCCGTTGGTGATGATGGTGCTGGTGACCGTGCTCGCGGCGGCCCTGTTCGCGAAGCCGCCCAGTTCCAGCGGCAAACGGCACGTCCGGCACTGGCTGCTGGGTGTCGGGCACGGGCTGGCCCACGTCGGGTTGGCCGCCGCCGGCACCTGGGCGTGGGTGTCGTTGCCGTTCCACGACTGGCCGTGGCCGCTGCCCGCAGTGGCCGCCGCCACGATCTATCTGCCGGTGATCGGCCTGGTGGCCAGCCAACTGGTGGCCGCGTACCTGCTGGTGGCGAGCGCCTTCGGGGTAAACGTCAACGAACTCTTCGCCGGTCAGGGCATCGAGGACGCCAAGGGCTTCGTGCGGATGCGCATCGACCCGGACGGCACGCTCACCCTCTATCCGATCGCGGTCGACCGGGTGGGCCGCCGGTGGCGCGTCAACCCCGACGAATCGCCCGAGGCATCCTGGCTCGCCCCGGGCCGCCCGCTGCGTCCCCGGCTGGCCGAACCTCCCGTCGTCCTGCGCTGACCGGCCCCACGCAGCTCGGTGAACCGCACACCCATCGCCGCAGGACATCCAGCGGGGCACGGCGAGCAGCGTCCCGAACGGTCAGCGCCGGGGCGTCACGCCCTCCGGGCCGGACTGGTCACGGCTGTCGTACGCCTGGCGTGAGCCGCACACGTCGGCGCGGGAGCAGAGGGAGCGCGAGCCGTCGGTGTCGAGGCGTACGGTGACGGCGTCGCGCGGGACGCTGTGGCCGACCACCCGGCCCTCCCCCTTCGGGGTGGAGACGCGACTACCGACCTCCGGCGCCGACTCCTGGAAGCGTTGATAGAGCGGGTGCTCGTACTTGAGGCAGCACATCAGCCGGCCGCAGGCACCGGAGATGCGCAGCGGGTTGAGGGGCAGGTCCTGGTCCTTGGCCATTCGGATGGTGACCGGCTCGAAGTCGTTCAGGAAGGTGGCGCAGCAGAGGTCACGCCCGCAGGAGCCGATGCCGCCCTGCACCCGGGCCGAGTCACGGGCCGACAGCTGGCGCAACTCCACCCGGCAGTGCAGGGTCGCCCCGAGATCGCGGACCAGGGAGCGGAAGTCCACCCGGTGCGGTGCGGTGAAATAGACGGTGCTGCGCTCGCCGCCGCCGTCGGCGCTGCCGAGCACGTGGTCGATCGCCACCACCTTCATCGGCAGGCCGTGCTCGCGGATCAGCCGCTTCGCCGCGACCTTCGCCTCCGCCTTGCGGCGCCGCAGCGTCTCGTCCCGGCGCAGATCCTCCTCCTGCGCCAGCCCGGCCAGCCGGGGGAAGCCCTCGGTGTCGTCGCTGACCCACTGCGCGGCCCAGACGCACTCCGCCACCTCGGGCCCGTCGTCGGTGGGCACCAGCACCTTGTCGCCGACCTGCGGTCGGAAGCCACCCGGGTCGAGGTAGTAGAGACGCCCGTACCGCTGGAAGCTGACCGCGCAGAGCATGCCCATGCTCCTCACCCTACGACGCGCCGCCGGATTTCCGTCGGGCCGGCGTGACGGGTGACCGCACCGCGTAATCATCCATGACTGTCGACTCGACCGATCCCGTGTCACCGACCGGTACGACGATGGCGACCGGACGGCTGAATACTCCGTCACGGACGGGACAAACGGGGCTCGACAGCGTTGAGTGTGGAACAGACCTGCGGGGGGTGCAGGAAAGTCACGGCGCCGCCGCGTGGGCCCGATCGGGTTCCCGTGTGCGGCGCCGTGCTGCGTGCCAGCGGGCCCCGCTCACCGGCCGAGCCCGGCCGGGACGTCCGGCCGTGCTGCTACCAGCCGACGCGGGTGGTCGTCCCGCCCGGGGCGGTGCCGGGGCGGAACCGGGTCGACGTCGTCCGCAACGGGGACTCGGCCAGGCTCGGCGCCCACTGCCGCAGGAGCGTCTCCGCCCCGTCGTACGCGACGCAGAGCACGGCCAGCACCCGGGCCGCGATCTCGGCGGCGGCAGCAGTGCCCGGCGACGAGGGCCCGGAGTGCGGCGGCTCGCGGGTGATGGAGGTGGCCGCCACCACCGAGACCGCCTCGGCCGAGCCGATCACCTCGGCCAGGGTGCGGGCGACGGTGAGCCGGCTGCCCTCCACCCAGTCGGCGAGGGCGTCGGCGTAGCCGGCGGTGGCCTCCAGACGCCCGACCAGACTCTCCGGGCCGTCGTCGAGGTGGCGCAGCAGCATCGTGCGGGACTGCCCGTACGCGGCGGCGGCCGGCCCGGACCAGAGCAGCGGATCGGTCAGCGTGGCGCAGGCGTGGTCGTACCCGTGCACGTGCCGGCGCACCGTGTGCCCGGCACCGGCCAACGGTGCCGCCCGCAGGTCGAGGAAGCTGCGCAGTGCGTCGCCGGGCAGCACCTGCATCCGACGCAGCAACGGCCAGACCCGGTGGCCCTCCGGAGCCCCGGCGGCGAGCAGGGTGTCGACCCGGCGCAGCAGGTCGATCCCGGGCTCGGCGAGCCGGTCCAGGGCGTCCATCACCTCTCCCCGGCCAGCCGGCGGGAGGCGGCGGAGTCGGTGTCGGAATAGCGGTCGGCGGCCTGGCGCAGCGCGGCCGCCGTGGCGGTCAACTGCGCC
>NZ_SISL01000196.1:0-10680 GCF_004307965.1 Verrucosispora sp. SN26_14.1
AGGCCCGCCCGCTCGGCGGCCGGGACCAGGTCGGCGGCGGCCCGCAGCACGCGTACGCCCTCGGCCAGGTCGTTGGCCAGCTCGGTCGGCCCCTGGCCCGCGGCGATCTTCTTGGTCACCGCGTTGTGCCAGGTCAGGTACGGGTCGCTGAACGCCTCGACGGTGAACATCCACTCGCCGACGGCGTCCGGGACGATCGTGGCGTGCCACCGGTCCCGGCCCGGCTCACCCGGTCTCATCCGGGTGAACGGTCGCGCCAGCCCGTCCGGGCCCAGCCAGACCACGTTGCAGCCGAGCGCGTCGTGCCCCTCGCGGTAGGCGACTGCCGACACCGGCAGCACCTCGCCGACGACCGCTCGGGCCGGGTAGCGACCGCAGGAGACGACGGGGGAGACGTCTTCGATCGGGAACCGTCCGCTCACCGCCTCAACCTACTGTGCGAGATCGGCTCGCGCTCGTTCGACCGCCGTACCGTGCCCCACTTGCCCCGCCGCCACCCTGCCGTGCACGGGTGGGGCGGCGGATGCGGGGTGAGCTGTGTTAGCAGGGGACCCCTGCTATGCACGAGGCGTTAGTAGGGTGCCCTTCCTTACACCGACAGCGAGCTGTACAGGTCCAGCGTCTGGCGGGCGATCGCGTCCCACGAGAAGTGCTCCACCGCGCGCCGTCGGCCGGCCCGCCCGAGTGCGGCGGCCTGCTCCGGGGCGGCGAGCAAGGTGTTCAGCCGGTCCGCAAGGTCGGCCTCGAAGCGGGCCGGGTCCAGCGGGCGGCCCGATCCGTCGGTGGCCTGCTCGATCGGGACCAGCAGGCCGGTCTCGCCGTCGGCGACCACCTCGGGGATGCCGCCGGTGGCGGTGGCGACGACGGCGGTCTCGCAGGCCATCGCCTCCAGGTTGACGATGCCCATCGGCTCGTACACGGACGGGCAGACGAAGATGGTGGCGTGGGTGAGCACCTGGATCACCTCGGACTTGGGCAGCATCTCGGCCACCCAGACCACCCCGGAGCGGCCGGACCGCAGCTCGGCGACCAGGCCCTCCACCTCGGCGGCGATCTCCGGAGTGTCCGGCGCGCCGGCCAGCAGCACGAGCTGCGTCTCCGGCGGCAGTTCGCGGGCGGCGCGCAGCAGGTGCGGCAGGCCCTTCTGGTGGGTGATCCGCCCGACGTAGACCACGCTGGGCAGCGCGGGGTCGATGCCGAGTCGCGCCAGCACGTCGGTGCCGGGGTCGGGGGCGTACTGCGCGGTGTCGATGCCGTTGTAGATCACCTTGACCCGGTCCGGGTCCACCGACGGGTACGCGGCCAGCACGTCCCTGCGCATGCCGGCGCTGACCGCCACGACCGCGTCGGCCGCCTCGTAGGCGGTGCGCTCGCACCAGGAGGAGAGCGCGTAGCCGCCGCCGAGCTGGTCGGCCTTCCACGGTCGCAGCGGCTCCAGGCTGTGCGCGGTCACCACGTGCGGCACCCCGTACAACAGCTTCGCGGTGTGTCCGGCCAGGTTGGCGTACCAGGTGTGGCTGTGCACCACGTCCGCGCCGGCACACCCGGCGGCCATCTCCAGGTCCACGCCCATGGTCCGCAGCGCGGCGTTCGTCCCGGCCAGGGCCGGCGGGTCCGCGTACGCCCGGACTCCCGGCTCGGTGCGCGGCGCGCCGAAGCAGTGCACCCGGACCTCGGCGATCCGGCGCAGTTCCCGGGCCAGGTACTCGACGTGGACCCCGGCGCCGCCGTACACCTCGGGCGGGTACTCGCGGGTGAGCAGGTCGACGCGAAGGTGGGCGGAGTCGGTCATGCCCGGCACCCTAGTGCAGAAGTGTGCCCGTACGAGTGGTGAAGCGGCACGGGGATGGATAGCGTCTGGTCATGGCTGCCAAGGTGCTCGCGATCGTCCTGGCCGGCGGAGAGGGCAAGCGCCTGATGCCGCTGACCACGGACCGGGCCAAGCCGGCCGTCCCGTTCGGCGGGATGTACCGCATGGTCGACTTCGTCCTCTCCAACCTGGCCAACGCCGGCTATCTGAAGATCGTCGTGCTGACCCAGTACAAGTCCCATTCCCTCGACCGGCACATCACCAAGACCTGGCGGATGTCGACGCTGCTCGGCAACTACGTGACGCCGGTGCCCGCGCAGCAGCGTCGGGGCCCCTGGTGGTTCGCCGGTTCCGCCGACGCGATCTATCAGAGCTTCAACCTGATCTACGACGAGCAGCCCGACTACGTGATCGTCTTCGGTGCCGACCACATCTACCGGATGGACCCCCGGCAGATGGTGGAGGACCACATCGCCTCCGGTGCCGGGGTGACGGTGGCCGGCATCCGGCAGCCGCTGCACACCGCCGACCAGTTCGGCGTCATCGAGGTCGGCGAGGACGGTCGGCGGATCCGGGCGTTCCGGGAGAAGCCCACCGACGCGATCGGGCTGCCGGACGCCCCCGACGAGATCTACGCCTCGATGGGCAACTACGTCTTCACCACCCGCACGCTGATCGAGGCGGTGGAGCGCGACGCCGAGGACAAGACCAGCAAGCACGACATGGGCGGCAGCATCATCCCGATGCTGGTGGAGCGCGGCGAGGCAAACGTCTACGACTTCCGCGACAACGAGGTGCCGGGCAGCACCGACCGGGACCGGGGCTACTGGCGCGACGTGGGGACGCTCGACTCCTTCTACGACGCCCACATGGACCTGATCAACGTCCACCCGGTGTTCAACCTCTACAACTTCGACTGGCCGATCTACACCGACCAGCCGCCGTACCCGCCGGCCAAGTTCGTGCACCAGTGGGGTGAGCGGGTCGGTCGCGCGGTCGCCTCGATGGTGTCGCCCGGCGCGGTGATCTCCGGCTCGCTGGTGGAGAACTCGATCGTCGCGCCGAAGGTCAAGGTGCACTCCTGGGCACACGTGGACGGCGCGGTGCTGATGGAGGGCGTCGAGGTCGGCCGGCACGCGGTGGTGCGCCGGGCCATCCTCGACAAGAACGTCTACGTGCCCGAGGGCGCGGAGATCGGCGTGGACCTGGAACGGGACCGGCAGCGGTACACCGTCTCGGACAACGGGATCGTGGTCATCGGCAAAGGACAGAAGGTGGAGCCGTGAGCGCGAGGAGTGAGCTTGCGAGCCCCGCAGTCGCGAACGAAAGGCAGGCACCGTGAGTCACCCGCGCGCCGGTCAGCCAGCACAACCCGCCGACCTGGTCGACGTACCGCGGCTGGTGACGGCCTACTACGCCGAGCATCCCGACCCGGCCGACCCGGCGCAGCAGGTCTCCTTCGGCACCTCGGGGCACCGTGGGTCGAGCCTGCGCAACGCGTTCAACTCCGACCACATCCTGGCGGTCACCCAGGCGCTCTGTGACTACCGGCGGGAGCAGGGCGTCGACGGGCCGCTGTTCCTGGGCCGGGACACCCACGCGCTCTCCACCCCGGCGACCGTGGACGCCCTGGAGGTGCTCGCCGCCAACGAGGTCACCGTGCTGCTGGACAGCCGGGACGGCTACACCCCGACCCCGGCGGTCTCGCACGCCATCCTGACCCACAACCGGGGTCGCACCAGCGGGCTCGCCGACGGCATCGTGATCACCCCGTCGCACAATCCGCCGGACGACGGCGGGTTCAAGTACAACCCGACCCACGGCGGTCCGGCGGACTCCGACGTCACCCGGTGGATCCAGGACCGCGCGAACGCGATCCTCGCCGCCGGGCTCAAGGAGGTGCGGCGCATCCCGTACGCGCGGGCCCGCGCCGTCGACACCACCGGCACGTACGACTACCTCGGCGCGTACGTGGACGACCTGCCGGCGGTGATCGACCTGGACGCGATCCGCGACGCCGGGGTGCGGATCGGTGCCGACCCGCTCGGCGGGGCGAGTGTCGACTACTGGGGCGAGATCGCCCAGCGGCACCGGTTGGAGTTGACCGTGGTCAACCCGACCGTGGACCCGACGTGGCGGTTCATGACGCTGGACGGCGACGGCAAGATCCGGATGGACTGCTCGTCGCCGAACGCGATGGCCTCGCTGATCGCGATGCGCGCCGACTACCAGGTGGCCACCGGCAACGACGCGGACGCCGACCGGCACGGCATCGTCACGCCGGACGCCGGACTGATGAACCCGAACCACTACCTGGCGGTGGCGATCGCCCACCTGTTCCGTACCCGGGAGCAGTGGGGTCCGGACGCCGCCGTCGGCAAGACGCTGGTCTCCTCCTCGATGATCGACCGGGTCGCCGCCGACCTCGGGCGTCCACTGCTGGAGGTGCCGGTCGGCTTCAAGTGGTTCGTGCCCGGGCTGCTCGACGGCGTGGTGGGCTTCGGTGGCGAGGAGAGCGCGGGCGCCTCGTTCCTGCGTCGCGACGGCGGTACGTGGACCACCGACAAGGACGGCCTCCTGCTCTGCCTGCTCGCCGCCGAGATCATCGCGACCACCGGCCGGACGCCCAGCGAGCACTGGGCCGAGTTGGCCGACCGGTTCGGTGCGCCCGCGTACGCCCGGATCGACGCGCCGGCCACCCGGGAGCAGAAAGCCGTGCTCGGCAAGCTCTCCCCGGAGCAGGTACGCGCCACCGAGCTGGCCGGTGAGCCGATCACCGCCACGCTCACCTCGGCACCCGGCAACGGTGCGCCGATCGGCGGGCTCAAGGTGACGACCGCCTCGGGTTGGTTCGCCGCCCGCCCGTCGGGCACCGAGGATGTCTACAAGATCTACGCCGAGTCGTTCCAGGGGCCCGAGCACCTGGCCCGCGTCCAGCAGGAGGCGCAGGAACTGGTCACCGAGGTGCTGTCCGGCGCCTGAGGGCCCCGCGGGTACGCCGCGTGCCGTCACCCGGTGTGGGTGACGGCACGGTGGTGGCGCGTCAGCGGGCCAGCGGGATGCCCGGCTGGCGCTCGCGGGCCGTACCCGGCAGGACGCCGCAGAGCGCGGCGAGTTGGTCGACGATCAGACCCGGGTCGCCGAACGGGTCGAGGGCACTGACCTCAAGTGGGTCGAGGGCCGGCACCGTCACGTGCGAGATCAGCGGGTGCAGCGGCCGGTGGTCGGTCTCGCCGTGGCCCAGCAGGTCCTCGTGCAGCTTCTCGCCGGGGCGCAGTCCGGTGTAGACGACCTGCACCGGGCTGGCCGCCTGGGCGACCATGCGGCGTGCCAGGTCGTCGATGCGGACCGGCTCGCCCATGTCGAGCACCAGCGCCTCTCCGTCGCGTCCGATGCTGGCCGCCTGGAGGACCAGGTGCACCGCCTCCTGCACGGTCATCAGGTACCGCGTCACGTCGGGGTGCGTGACGGTCAACGGCTGTCCCGCCTCGATCTGCCGCTGGAAGGCGGTCACCACGGAGCCTCGGCTGCTGAGCACGTTGCCGAACCGGACGCTGAGGAAGGTGCCCGGGTGGGTCGCCGCCGCGTGGGCGGTGAGCATCTCGGTGAGGCGCTTGGAGTAGCCGAGCACGCTGATCGGGTTGGCGGCCTTGTCGGTGGAGATGTTGACGAAGCGGGCGACGTCCCGGCAGGCGTCCAGGACGGTGAGCGTGCCCCAGACGTTGGTCTTGATCGCCTCGCCGGGGTGCCGTTCCAGCAGGGTCAGGTGCTTCAGCGCGGCGGCGTGGAAGACGATCTCGGGGCGGCGGTCCCGCATGATCCGCCGGATCCCCTCGTCGTCGCGGAGGTCGGCGAGGATGAGTTCGGGGCCGTCGAGCAACGCCCGTCCGGTGAGGGACATCTGGAGGCTGTGCAGCGCGGACTCGTCCCGGTCGAGCATCATCAGCTCGCCCGGGTTGGCACGCATGATCTGTCGGCAGAGTTCCGCGCCGATCGAGCCTCCGGCGCCGGTGACCAGTACCCGCCTGCCGGCCAGGCCGTTGTCGTCGAGCGTCAGGTCGCCGACCACCTGGCGGCGGCCGAGCAGGTCACTGATCTGCACGTCGCGGACGTCGCTGACCCTGATCCGGTGGTCCACCAGTTCCCGGACCGGCGGAATGATCTTGAAAGCGGCGCCGGTCCGGAGGGTGATCTCCCGGATCTCCCGGATCAGCGTGGCGTCGGCGTTCGCCACCGAGAAGATCAGCGTGGTCGCGCCGGTGCGGCGGACCGCGTCGGCGAGATGCTGCCGGCCGCCCAGCACCGGGACGCCGGCGATGCGCAGGTCACGCCGCTCCGGGTCGTCGTCCAACGCGCCGACCGGCAGGTAGCGTCCCTTCGGGTCGCCGAGCATGGCCCGGACCAGCCCCTGACCGGCCTCGCCGAGGCCGAAGAGGAGCACCGGCGTGGCCGAGCGGGCGTCCGGTCGCATCGCCCGGTCCCGGCGATGCCGGTGCAGCAGGCGGGAGCAGAGCATGAACAGCAGTGCCAGCGCGCCGCCGACAACCGGGATGCTGGCCGGAATCGGGCGGTCGCCGACGGCGAGCAGGGCGAGCAGTACCACTGCCGACGTGGTGGCGGTCGTGCCGGCGAGCCCGCGGACCTCCTCGATGGTGCCCAGCGGCTGCCGGCCGGAGTAGATCCGCCGTAGCGCGCTGATGCCGACGTGCAGCACGGCGGTGGCGGCACCGAGCAGCATCACGTCGGCGGCATGGTCGGCGGTGAGTACCTGTCCGTACCGGGCCCAGCCGGCCACCGTGAAGCCGCCGACCCAGGCGAGGGCGTCGGCGGCGAGGAAGACGGCGGTACGGCGTCGGTTCACTCTGGTCCGGTCCTGGGGCGTCGGCGTTATCTCGGGTGGCATGACGATCTCCCCTGTCCTGTCCGTGGCCGGTGGAGACCCACATCAGGTCAGGGGCCACGTACGTCCCCTAACTGCTTAGTCGAATTAAGGTCGTGCGATTCCCTGTTTCACGTTTATCTGTCCGGTCGTTCATTTCCGGAAGCGCGAAAAATTGTCGCGTGCGGGGAAACGGGAAACATTCTCCTGATGCGGAGGCGTCGAATTCACTCCGGAGGTGGTAGCCGGCGGTCGAGGCGGTGACGCAGTTCCTCGGGGAGTAGCTCCCGCAGTTGCTCGGGCAGCAGCGGCAGGTCCAGCAGGCTCAGCTTGAGCTGGCTGCGCTCCTGGAAGCGACCGGGGTCGAGGCGTACCACCAGGCCCGCGTCGTGCCGGTAGCGGATGTCGACCGCGCCGGAGGTCGACCTCTCGCGGATCAGCAGCCCGTCGACCTCCACCGCCACCGGCCCGGAGCCGGGCCGCAGCTCCAGCCGCACGTTCTCGTCGGGGGAGAGCACCACGGCACGGGAGATGCCGGACATCGGCGCGCTCGGGGTCACCACCACCGCCCGGGTGGCCGGGGAGATCAACGGCCCGCCCGCCGCATAGCTGTAGGCCGTCGACCCGGCCGGCGTGCTGACCACCACCGCGTCGCAGCGGTAGTAGCCGTAGCGGCGCCCGTCGACGGCCAGGGTGGCGGTGACGAAACCCTGGCCGGGCGCGCGGATCAGCGCGATGTCGTTGAACGCGACCACGTCGTCGCCGCACACGTCGCAGGCCAGGCAACTGTGCCCCGCCACGGTGTAGTCCCGGGTCAGCAGCCGGTCCAGTGCCGCCGGCACCTCCGGCGGCTCCACCTCGACCAGGAACCCGACCTTGCCCAGGTGCACGCCGAGCACCGGCTTGGGGTCGTTCACGGCCATCCGGAGCGCGCCCAGCATGGTGCCGTCCCCGCCGATGCTGATCAGCACGTCGGAGCGGGCGACGAGGTCCGCCGCCGGCATCGCCTGGACCGAGTCGGGGACCCGGTGCCGGTCCTCGACGCGTACGGCCAGGGTGGCGTCGTGCCGGACGGCCCAGGCCGCGATGGTGTCCACCACGGGCGAGGTGTCCCGGGTGGGATGGAGCACCAGCCCGAGCCGGATTCCGTCCATGTGCTCAGCTCACCACAGTCCGGTCGACCGCACCGGGCCTACCGGCCCACGTCCGTCAATTGCGTATGTCGAGTTCTGCCGAGCGCGATGTGACGACTATTCGCGAATTCGCCTCGCGGTGTCGCTTGTCTGGCATTCGTCGACCACGATGCTATTTTGGCTATTCCGTCTCGACCCCGAACGAATATCGCGGAGGCCGACGTATGAGTGGTGAGCCGGGCCAGGTTCGCGTTCGAGAGGCGACGTTTCCACCGCCCGGTCGGCAACCGGCGGGTCATGGTGCGAACGGACGCCGTCCCGTCGTGCCGCCGCGCCGACGGGTCGCCCTGGTGACGCACGGACTGCACCGCAACGGCGGGGTGGGCTCGGTGGTCGACTGGCTGTACGAGGGGTTGACCGCCTCCGGCCGGTACACCGTGGACGTGCACGACCTGGCGACGTCCGTCCGGGACACCGCCAGCCGGCGGTTGCTGGCACCCCGGTCCTGGCGGCGCGCCAGCCTGCTGCGTCGATGCGACACGGTGCCGCACGAGCGGTACTGGGGTGCCAACGCGGTCGAGGTGGAGGCCATGCGGTACCGGCCCCGGTCGGAGCTGACCGCCGCGTTGTCCAGATACGACTGCATCCAGGTCGTCTGCGGCACGCCCGCCTGGGCTGCTCCGGTGCTCGCCGCCGGTCCGCCGGTCGTGGTGCAGATGGCGACGCTCGTCGCGTGGGAACGGGCACACCGTCCACTGCGGCCCTGGCGTCCGGCGGACCTCTGGCGCGCGGCGATGACCCGGCTCACCTCCCGGATCGAGCGGTCGGCGCTCGGCGCGGCGGACGCGGTCCTGGTGGAGAACCAGGTGATCTTCGACTGGGTGGAGTCGCTCGGACTGCCGAACGTGCTGCTCGCGCCCCCCGGCGTGGACACCGCCCGGTTCACCCCGTCGCCGTCCGGCTGGCGTGCCGACGGATACCTGCTCTCGGTCTGCCGGCTCGGCGATCCCCGCAAGGGGCTCGACCGGATGGTCCGGGCCTATGCCGAGGCCCTACGACGTCGGCCGGACCTGCCACCGCTCGTCCTCGCCGGCAGGGGGCGCCTCACCCCGGGCGTCGCGGCGCTCGTCGCGGGGACCGGACTGGGTGATCGGGTCCAGGTACGGGCCGACGTCCCCGCCGACGAACTCGTGGCGTTGTACCAGGGCGCGTCCGTCTTCCTCCAGACCTCCTACGAGGAGGGCCTCGGCCTCTCCGCCGTGGAGGCGATGGCGTGTGGTCTGCCGACGGTGATCACGGCCACCCACGGCGCGCGCGAGTGCGTCGCCGACGGCCGGACCGGCTGGTTGGTGCCCCTCGAACCCGCTGACGAGGTGAGCGACGCCGTCGCGGCCCGGCTGCTGGACATCCTGGACACCTCCGGTCCGGCGATGGCGGAGTCCGCACGTCGTCGCTGCGAGCGACTCTTCTCCCGCCGGACCGCCCTGCGCCGGTTCACCGACACCTACGATCGCCTGCTGGCCGACCGGACGGCTGACCGGTGACCTGCTCGACGTCGTACCGCGTGGCCGAGGACCGACGCCCGACTCCGGCGACGGACCCGACGAGGCCCCTGCGCGGCCGTCGCCGCAAGCTGCCCCGGCTGAACTGGCTCCTGCAACTCTTCCCGGTGAGCACGATGGTGGTGGCCCCGTACGCCGTGCTCGTCGTCCCGATGGCGGTGCTCAACGGCAATCCGGACCTCGGCTTCATCGTCATGCTGCTGGCCCTGGCATTGCCGGGGTGCCTGCTCGTCGAACTGGCCTTCCTGCGGCGGGTGGGCCGGCGCGGCGAGTGGCAACGCGGCCTGAACCGGGCCAGTGCCGGTCACCCCCGCCTGTTCACGATCGCCCGGGCGGTGACGCTGGGCAGTGTCTCCGCCGACCTCGTCGGCGTCTGGGCCGGTCGTGGCACGATCTTCAGCCAACTCACCGGTGAGGTGGCTTCGTCCCCGGCGGCCATGCTCAGCTCCCTGTTCATGGGCTGGCGGTACCTCGCCTTCGCCCTGCTGGTCGCGAGCCTGCTCGCCGGACAGGCTGGTCGCCTGGCCTGCCTGCGCTGGGCGACCTGTCTCATCGGCACCCAGGTGGTGGTGGCGGTGACCACCGCGTTGACCGCTCCCCTGATGGGCTACCTGACCTTCGTGGTGGCGCTGGCGGCGCTCTGCGGGTTGCTGCACACCCGTTTCGTGGTGATCGCTGTCGTCGCGCTGTTCCTGATCTGGCCGACGATGTACGCCGCCCGCAACGAGATCCGGACCGACGGTGGCGTGGCGGTCGACGAGGAGGTCACCTCCGCCGACCGGCTCCGGTTCGACCTGCAGGTGACCCGCGCGAGCGAGTACGACGTGCCGGTCGACATCGAGCGTCCCGGCCCGTCCGAGATCGTGCGGTACGGACTGCTGCCTCGGGCACTCGACCCGGACCGGCCGGCCCTGTCGACCGGCGCGCGGATCAACGAGTATCTCGGTGGGACGTCGACGTCCGCGTACACCTTCCTCGCGCTCGGCACGATCTACTTCCTCGACGGTCCGTGGGGTGTGGTGGTGTTCTACACCGGTTGGGCGCTCGTCGGGGTCCTGCTGCTGCGGGCCGGTGGCCCACCCGGACCGATCCGTCTCGCGCTCTTCGGTTTCGTGGTGGCCAGTCCACTGATGTGGTCGAAGGTCTATCCGGAGTCGATGATCTCGTTCGTCCAGTTCTCCGTCGCCGCGCTGCCGGTGCTGCTGCTCCTGCGGCTGACCCGGGACCGGACGCCGACGTCGGCGCGAACGCCGCGTACCCGGCTCCCGACGTGACGACCCGCGCGGCGTCGCGGCC
>NZ_SISL01000197.1:0-10665 GCF_004307965.1 Verrucosispora sp. SN26_14.1
GGCCAACTGGGCGGCGCCCGCGTCGAGCCGACGCCGCAGCCCCGCCAACGCCTCGTGGGCCCGTTGGGCCTCGGTGAGCGCCTGGTTGCCGCGCTGGGCGGCGGCCACGATCTCGCCCCGCAGTTCGCGGCGGAGCTCGTCGAGGTCCGCGCGCAGCTCCTCGCTGCGCGCCGACCCGTCCCCCTCGGTCCGCAAGGCGATGGAGAGGCCGATGAACACCACGGCCATGATGGCCAGCACCGCGGCGAAGCGGAGCGGGCCGTTGCCGTCGGCGACCAGCAGGATCAGCGCCGCGACGGGGGCCAGCGCCACACCGCCCCAGAAGAGCGCTTTCAGCATTTTTTTGTTGCGCGCGTCGACGGGTACCGGGGCAGGCATGGGTCCTGACCCTACCGAGAGTTGCGGTGGGTGGGAACGGCTCGACCGAAGACCTTTCGGTGGGCGATGCGCCGATTTCGCGGCACTTGCCGGGGACCAGCGACGACGCGGCGCCCCCGGCCGGATTCGACCGAGGGCGCCGGGAGTCGACGGGTCAGTTCTGCGCGTACGCCGCGTCGGTGGAGAAGACCAGCCCGACACTGATCGTGCCGTTACGCAGACCGGTCTTGGTCAGCGGGCCACCACCGTCGAGGGACGAGAACGAACCGACCGTGAGGCCGTACTTCTCCTCCAGGCCGGGCTTGCAGAACGGGCGCTCCTGGCACTCCGGCGGGCCGCCCAGCACGGTGGCCGTACCCGAGCACTTCTCGGCCAGCTCGGAGAGGGTCCGCACGCCGTACTTGTCGGCGAACTCCTGGGTCACCGCGAACGCGTTCTGGCTCTGGGCGGCGGCCGGGGCACCGAAGGTGAGGCCGGCCTTCTCGCCGAGGCCGCGCAGGGCGGTCACGGTGGCTTCCACGTCCGGCGAGGAGACCGGCTGGCCGCCGCCCGCCTTGCCGTTGAGGAACTCGGCCATGGTGGCCGCGTACTCGGGGACGACCTGGATCTCGCCCTTCTCCAGCGCCGGCTCGTACAGCTCCCGGTTGCCGATCTGCTGGACGGTGACCTGGTAGCCGGCCGCCGTCAGCTGGATCTTGTAGAGCTCGGCGATGATCTCACTCTCGGTGAAGTTGCCGGCACCCACGGTCAGGCGCCCGCCCGGTCCCCGCTCGACCCCGTCGGCAAGCGAGTTGGCCGTGGCGAACTCCTGCGCGGCCACCTGGGCGCTCTTGCGGTCCACGTCGACCGCCTTGTTGAGCTGCACCAGCTTGGGGGTGTCGAGCACCGACGAGACCTTGTCCAGCGCCGCGACGAGCTGCGGCGTGGACACCTCGCTGTTGATCGCCGGAATGATGTTGTCCGCGTTCTGCAGGGACTTGTCGTCGTCGAGCGCGATGAGCTGCTCGCCGGCCACCGGTGCGCAGCCCTCCCCCGAGGCCCCCTGCTGCGGCGCCTCGGTGCCGGACGAGCCGGCCTCACCGCATCCGGCCAGCACGCCCGCGGCGGCGATCGCGCCGACGAACGCGATGGACAGTCTTCTACCTGCGCGCATGTGCCCGCCTTCCGTGTCCCGGCGCGACCCCTCGGGCCGGCCGCGTGTCCGACGGGCGATCCGCATCAGCCGCCCGCAGTCCCACCCAACATCCTGGTGGCGGGCACCGACAACTCGGAGAGAACTTCGTCACCGGAACGTCACCATCCGTCCACGACGGCGGCGCGACGGGCCACCCGGACCGGTGACTCCAGGGCGACTCAGGTGCCGGTGACCGCGTCCGCCGCACGTCGTGCGGCCCGACGCCGGACGCGACGCAGCGGGCGGGGCGTGACCATCCGCTCGACCCCGGCGAAGATCAGTTCGACGCTGACCGCGAGCGCGGCCACCAGCAGGCCACCGGCGAGGATCTGTCCCCCGCCGACCGCGATGCTCAGCCCGAAGCCGAATCGGATGATCTCCCCCAGGCCACCACCGTTGACGAAGGTCGCCAGGGCCGCCGTGGCGACCACCTGAACGGCGGCGGTCCGGAACCCGGCAGCCAGATAGGGCACCGCGAGCGGCAACTCGACCCGACGCAGCACCTGCCTGCCGGTCATCCCCATCCCCCGGGCCGCCTCCCGGATCTGCGGGTCGACCTGCCGCACCCCGGTGTACGCGTTGGCCAGCAGCGGCGGCACCGCGAACACCGCCAGGGCGACCACCACGGCCGGGCGGCCGAAGCCGAGGAAGGTCAACGGCAGGATGGTCAACAGCGCCAGCGTGGGCACCGCCAGGGTGACGTTGGAGACCAGCACCACCACGCCGCCGCCCCGGCCGGTGTGTCCCAGCCACAGCCCGAGCGGCCAGGCCACCAGGCAGCCCAGCAGCACGGCCGTGGCCGACATGCTGACGTGCTCGCCGAGCCGGTCCAGTGCCCCGCCCGGGTTGGTCCAGTTCAACGGGTCGTTGAGCCAGACCACCGCCTGCTCCACGGGATTCATGGCGTCCTCCCGCCGGTCCGCCGGCCGCCCGCCGCGCTCATCCGACCCGCCCGCGCAGCCACGGGGTGAGCAGCCGGCCGACGCCGACCAGGAACAGGTCGAGCACCAGCGCCAGCAGCACGCAGAGCAGCGTCCCGGTCATGATCTGGGCCTTGTAGAAGTTGTTCTGGAAACCCGCGAAGATGATCTGCCCGAGGCCGCCGCGCCCGATCACCACACCGACGGTGACCAGCGCGACGGTGGAGACCGTGGCCAGCCGCAGGCCGGTGAGGATGCCGGGCAGGGCCAGCGGCAGTTCCACCCGTAGCAGTCGGCCCCAGCGGCCGTAACCCATGCCCTCGGCCGCCTCGCGTACCTCGACCGGCACCTGGTTGAGCCCGGCAACGGCGTTCCGGACGATCACCAGCAGCGCGTAGAGCACCACCACGCTGAGCACCGTCGTCACCCCGATGCCCAGGTACGGCGCGATGAACGCGAACAGCGCCAGGGACGGGACGGTGTAGAGCACCCCGGTGAGTGCGAGAATCGGACCGGTCAACGGCCGGAACCAGTACGCCACGACGGCCAGCGGGACGGCGATCAGCGCCGCGATCAGCACCGCCCGTAGGGTCAGCGTGGTGTGGTCCCGCAGGGCGGCCAGCACCGTGTCAGAGTTGTCCCGCACGTACTGCCAGGAGAACCACGGGTTACCCGGGTCGGCCCGGTAGCTCAGGCGGAAGGACATACGTGGACGTTACCCCGGCCACCGACGACGGTCGGCGCGCGGCGTCGATCACTCTCGACGGTATCGGCAAGCGGTATCCGGACGGTACCGAGGCCGTCCGCGACCTCAGCCTGCACATCGACGCGGGTGAGCTGGTCGTGCTGATCGGGCCCTCCGGGTGCGGCAAGTCGACCGTGTTGCGGATGGTCAACCGCCTGATCGAGCCGACCGCCGGCCGGATCGTGCTCGGCGAGTCCGACGTGACCCGGGTCGACCCGGTGAAACTGCGGCGACAGATCGGGTACGTCATCCAGAACGTCGGCCTGTTCCCGCACCAGACGGTGGCCGCCAACGTGGCCACCGTGCCCCGCCTGCTCGGCTGGCCCCGGGACCGGGCCCGGCGCCGCGTCGACGAACTGCTGGAGCTGGTCGGCCTCGATCCGGCGCAGTTCGGCCGGCGCTACCCGCACGAACTCTCCGGCGGTCAACGGCAGCGGGTCGGCGTGGCCCGGGCACTCGCGGCCGACCCGGTGGTGCTGCTGATGGACGAGCCGTTCTCCGCCGTGGACCCGATCGTGCGAACCCGGTTGCAGGAGGAGTTCCTGCGGCTCCAGGCCGAGGTCCGCAAGACCATCGTCCTGGTCACCCACGACCTGGACGAGGCGGTACGGCTCGGCGACCGCATCGCGGTGCTCTCCGAGGGCGGCCACCTGGAGCAGTACGACACCCCGGCGGCCCTGCTCGGCAGCCCCGCCACCCCGTTCGTCCGCGAGTTCGTCGGCGCCGACCGGGGCATCCGGCGGTTGGCGGTGACCCCGCTGACCCGGGAGGTGCTCGAACCGCTGCCCGCCGACGGCACGGCGGAACTGCCCTCGGTGCCGCTGGGCGGTTCGGCGTACGACGCGTTGGCGGTGCTGCTCACCTCGACGCAGGGTCGGGCCCTCGTCACCGAGGACGGTCGCCCGGTCGGGTTGCTCAGCCGGGAACGCGTCCTCACCCTGGCCGAACCGACCGGCTGAGCCACGCCGCACCTCGGTCGACGCGAAACCGGGCCCGCCGATGCGGCAGGCCCGGTCGCGGTCGTCGAGCAGGTCAGCGGCGTCCCCGGTAGCCACCGAGGGTGGCGATGCCGATGATCCAGCCGGTGAACAACCCGTACTCGGCACCGTCGCCGGCGGCCTGGAAGGCGCCGAGCAGCGACGGGTTGGTGCGGATCAGCGCGGTGAGCAGGGCCGCGAAGGCGCCCGCGAAGACGAACGCCGCCCAGCCGGCGAAGAACTGGCTGAGCGTGCCCCGGGCCCGGGCGAGCTGCGAGCCCGGCAGGAGGTAGAGGAAGACGAAGGTCATCACGACCACGAGAATCGCCTTCAGGTCGGCGGCGAAGATCTCCTGGATCGAGTCGGAGGAGTCGAACCGCCAGGCCGGCCAGGCGAGAAGTCTCAGGAACCAGCCGCCGGCGCTGTCCGGGTCGGTGTTGTCCCGTGCCCAGTCGGCGTACCAGGGGCTGCCGAAGACCAGGACCATGATGAGCGCGGCGAGCGTGCCGGCGCCCGGTGCGGACTTGTATCGATTGGTGAGAGCCATGGCCCCGCTAGTTCCCAGCACATCGACACGGGCAAACGCGAGGCGCGTTTTATGGGGGTACGCCCCGTTCGGCGGTGGGTACCGACCCGGCCGGTCAGTGCTTCATCAGGTAGTCGATGAAGGCGGCACGCAGCAGCGGAGCGGACTCCTCATAGCCGTGACCGGTCATCTCCCGCCACAGCGCGGCGGCCTCATCGATCGTCGGCCCCACCGAGTTCGGCGCGCCGTCCAGCGCGGCGGCCTCGTCCGCGTTCGGCAGACGGCGCAGCACCGACCAGAAGAACTTCACGTCCCGGTTCTCCCGGGCGAGCGCGAACGCCTGCTCGCGCAGCTCCTCGGTGGAGAGGGCGTCCAACTCCTCGAACGACCGGCCGCCGGAGATCGATGATGTGTCGGTCATGAACCGAGCCTAACCGCCGAGATCACATTCGGCGCGTCGACGGCGCGCGGGACCGACGGTCCGTCACCGGTCCTCGGCGTCCCAGGGGCGCGGGCCGGTCTCCCAGCGGCGGGGCCCCCACGGGTCGGTCGTGCTCGTCGGCGACTGCGCCGGAGGCATGGGCGGCCAGTCACCGACCGGCTCCGGTCGTGGCAACGTCCAGCCGCCGCCGTTGGTGGCGTCCGGCGGCGGGGGCGGCGGTGCGGCCGTGAACAGCGGCGCGGGCCGCCCGTACGCCTCGACCAGCCGGGTGACCACCAGACCGACGGCCAACACCACTCCGCCGACCGCCCACCGGCTGACCGTCCAGCCACGGGTCTGGGCGTACGCGAGGAACAGGCCGATCGCACCGGCCGTCAGCAGCGTTCCGAACACCCCGCCGCGCAGCCCGAAGGCGCTGGTTCCGGCGAGCACGGCCGCGCCCACCGCCAGCACCGTCCAGTCCAGCCCGGTCGCCGGGGTCACCGCCCCCTCGGCGGAGGCGACGAGCGCACCCGCGAGCATCGCCAGGACGGTGGAGAAGACGTACCCCAGGGTGGTGACGACGGCGGCGGCCGTCCCCCGCCGCCGGGCCGGGTCGGCGACCGGGCGGAACCGGCCGACCAGCCGGCGGACCGGTCCCAGCGCTCCGAACAACGCGCCGAACACCGCGATCGCGGCGAAGCCGACGAAGAGCTGGCCGGCGACGCCACGCGGGTCGAAGTCCCCCTGCACCAGCACCGGTGCGGAGCGCTGCTCGATGTAGACGATCACACCGGCCGCACCCGCCAGGCTGGCCGCCCAGCCGGGCACGTGCAGCACCACCACGAGCAGTCCCAGCAGCAGTCCACCGAGGGCGGCCACGCCACAGGCCAGCCCGACGGCCTCGACCAGGCCCCGGTCCGACTGCTCGGCGAAGTGCAGCCCGGCCGCGACCGCCACCGGCCCGATCGCCAGGTTCACCGCGGCCGTCCGCAGGCTCAGCCCGGCGGCCAGCGCCAACAGGCCGAGGGCCACCACCTCGACGATGAGTACGCGCAGCCCACCGCCCCGCAGGATCGCCGGGTCCTCCCGCCAGACCAGGTAGACCAGCGCACCGAAGCCGAACAGCAGGAGCGTCTCCCAGACGATGTGCACACCGAAGCGGTCCGGGCCGGTCTCGCACTGCGGATCGTCGGGACCGGGCTCCGTCACCGCGACGGAGGCGGCGGAGGTCGGTTCCGGGAGTTGACTCCGGCCCGGGTCGTCGTACGCCATGATCGTTGCCTCCCAGCAGCCGCCGGGAACCCATCGACGCACCGGCGGTGACCGTCACTTCTGGTCGCTGGCACCGTACCCGCGTGGCGGAGCCGGGCGTAACCCCGCGTTCACCGTCGAGGAGGGCGACTCTCCCAGTCGTCGGGCTCCTGCTCGTCCTCCGGCCGCTCCGGGACCCGGCAGGACCGCTCCAGCCAGAGCGCGGCGGCCACCAGCGCGACCGAGGCCACCAGCCCGGCGATCGCCGCCGGCCGATCCGATCCCGCAGCCCGGGTGCTCTGCACCAGCAACCAACCCACCAGCCCGGCGTACGCCCCGGCGAAGATCGCCCCGACCAGGGCGGACGCCTTGGCCAGCACCACGAAGCGGGCGACCAGCAACGGGTTGACCGGGTCACGGCCGGGTCGGCGGTCGATGCGACCACGGGTGTTGACCGCCGCGTACGCCTCCAGCACGGCGAGCCCGGCCAGGGTCACCACCGGCAGCCAGGGCAGCGGCGGCAACCCGCTGTAGTAGAAGCTGCTGATCAGCAGCCAGGTGGCCGCAGCCGCGGCCAGGGCGGCGACCACCAGGGTCGAGATCCGGGTGGGACCCATCCGCGACTCGTCGTCGGGGGGCGTGGACCGCGTCATGCCGGCCCGCCGTCACGCCGCGCGCCGACCAGGGCTGCGGCGCCGCGCCTGACGGCCGACCCGCCGTACTCGCCCGTGTCGACTCCGCTGCGCTCTCTCATGGCGTCGACTCTAACGTCAGATCCGGCCGTGGGCTCAGTTCCGCGACCTCGGCGTCGAGTGGCCCGGCGGTGAGCAGATCGGTCAGCCAGCCGTGTCCGGGCAACCGGCCGTAGGGCTGGATGTCGATCCACGGCCGCAGCACGAAGGCGCGCAGATGGGCCCGGGGATGCGGCAGCGTCAGCTCGGGGTCGTCGCGGAGCACCGGCTCACCGTCGTCGCCCCAGACCGCGATCACGTCGACGTCGAGCGTGCGGGGACCGAACCGCCGTTGCGGGTCACGGACCCGCCCGGCGGCCCGCTCGGCGCTCCGGGCCCGCGCCAGCCAGTCGTCCGGCCCGGCGGCCGGGTCACCGACCAGCGCCACCGCGTTCAGGTACGCCGGCTGCGCGGTGTCACCCCAGGGCGGCGTCTCGTACACCCCGGAGACCATCAGCACGCTCTCGCCGAGCGTGGCCACGGCGGTACGCAGGTGGTCGAGGCGGTCACCCAGGTTGCTGCCCAGGGAGAGCACCGCCCGCGTCATCGGGTACGCGTCCGGCGCATCGTCACGGCCACGTCGCCGAAGGCGTGCGGGATCGGCGCCTCGGGTTTGTGCACGGTCACCGTCGCGGCGGACACCCGTGGATCGGTCAGGCAGACCTCGATCAGGCGGTCGGCCAGCGACTCGATCAGGTCGACCGGCTCGCCGGTGATCACCGCGACGAGGCCGTCGGCCAGCTCGCCGTAGTGCACCGTGTCGGCGACGTCGTCGGAGCGCGCGGCGGGGCCCAGATCCAGCTCCAGGACGACGTCGACGACGAACTCCTGCCCCCGGGCGCGCTCGAAGTCGTACACGCCGTGCCGGCCGTGGGCCCGCAGGCCGGTCAGCGCGATCCGGTCGGTCATCGCCGGACCTGCCGGTCGCTGCCCGCCCTGACGGACGGTCGACTCTCCGGCGTGCCGCCGAGCCGGGGAGCGCCGGTGGCCTGCCAGACCGCGAGCGCGTCCACGGTGGCGCGGACGTCGTGCACGCGTACCCCCCAGGCACCGGCGGCGATCGCGAGCAGGCTGGTGGCGACGGTGGCCGCCTCCCGACCGCCGGTGGGTCGCGGGGTGCCGTCCGGTCCGGCCAGCAACTGGCCGAGGTAGGACTTGCGGCTCGCGGCGAACAACAGCGGACAGCCGAGGTCGAGCAGTTCCGGCAGCCGGGTGCTGAGCTGCCAGTTGTGCGCCGCCGTCTTGGCGAAGCCCAGGCCCGGGTCGATGATCAGTCGGTTCTCGGACACCCCGACGGCGAGCGCCGCCGCCACCCGCTCGCCCAGTTCGGCGCGGACCTCGGCGACCACGTCCCGGTAACTGGCCAGTTCGCTCATCCGTCGGGAGTGACCGCGCCAGTGCATCAGCACCCAGGGGCAGTCGGCGTCCCGGACCACGCGGGCCATGTCCGGATCGGCCAGGCCGCCGGAGACGTCGTTGACCACCACCGCCCCGGCGGCCAGTGCCGCCTCGGCGACCCGGGCCCGGGTGGTGTCGATGCTGACCGGTACGCCGGCCGCGGTCAGCTCCCGGACCACCGGCAGCACCCGGGCGCTCTCCGTCTCGGCGTCCACCCGGTCGGCGCCGGGCCGTGTCGACTCTCCACCGACATCCACCAACGCCGCTCCGTCGGCACGCAGCCGGACGCCGTGTGCGACGGCCGCGGCGACGTCGGCGTAGCGTCCGCCGTCGGAGAACGAGTCGGGCGTGACGTTCAGAACGCCCATCACCACCGGGGCCGAGGCCCGTACCAGATCGGTCACGACTAGACGGTACCGGTCCGTTCCACCGCCCTGAGCAGGCCCGCGATCCGGGCACTGACAAGGCGATTAGAACGCGTGTACGATCGGTCGTCCGGGCAGCTTCGGGCAGACTCTTCGCGGCTTGTCGCAAAGGGGGGCGGCCCGTACGCTGTGGAATTGCCCAGCATCGAGATGGCGAGGCGTGAAGAGGAGGGCCGAAGCGGGGTAATTCGCCCAAAAATCGCCACTTTCCGTGGCGAGTGACACACACAGGGTCTCGGGCGCTGTGCCGACCGAGCACCCATCCCGCAAGGCTTGCCTACTGCACCACCGCGGCACCGCCGGCCGCGACTTGGGGAGGTTCCAGTGATCGCCATCGAGCTGATGGAAGCGGCGTCGAGCAACGCCGCCCACCTGCTCTCCACTGTGGCGTCGTCGATCCCGCTCGCTGCCGACGAGCCGACCGGGATCAACACCGAAGGCGTCGTCACCTTCTTCGCCAGCAAGATCGCGCCGATCCTGCTCGCCGTCCTGGGTGTCATCTTCATCGGCCGTGCCAGCCGGGGCGAGATCTCCAAGGTGTTGACCAGCTCCGCCATCGCGATCGTCGGGCTGGCCTTCATCGCCGGAGCCGCCACCCTCTTCTTCATCGGCGACTTCCTGATCAACCTGATCTTCGAATAGGCGCGGGCTCGACATGCGGCTGCGCACCGACGACGACATCTACCGGGCCCGCCTGGTCTATCTCGGGCCGCCCGGCTACACCCTTCCGGTCCACCTGCCGTACGCCCAGTACGGGCTGTTCATGCTGCTCGTTCCCCTCTACATGTTCATCCACTGGTTGTTCACGTTGCAGGTCGAGCTCTTCCCCGCCTGGGAGATCGCCCTCGCCATCGTGACCACCTCGTTCGTCTTCCGGTACGTCGACCCGGATCGGCCGGCGCGCATGGTGATCCGTACCGCGCTGACCGACTGGCGACGCACCCGGGAGCCGGCCGCCGAGCAGCGCGATCCGCGCCTGGTCGGCAGCAGGATCAGGATCCGGGAGGAACTCGCATGACCGGCTGCACGCCGTACCGGCCGTCCCACAGGTTGCCGGGCCGTCCCGGTGCCGCCGAGACGACACACGGCCTCCCGACGGCCACCACGGACGCGGGCAGGGCGGTCGCATGAGCCCCTCCCCCACGCCGGGTTCCCCGGCCGGGCGTCCGGCCGCACCACACGGTAACCGTGCGCGATCATTCGACTACCCGCAGGCCGGTGAGCTCGACGAGGCCGACCTCGATCCGGCGCTCGCCACCACCCCCGGCCACGGTGGCGTCGGCGTCTTCCAGGCTCCCCGCCCCCCGCAGCGCCTGTCGGTGGCGGCCGAACCCGCGCCGCCACCCCCGGCACCCCGCGACGGGGCCGACATCGACTCGCCCTTCCTGGACCTGTTCGGCGGCACCTACGCCCGGCCGGGTTCCGCCCAGCGCGGCAACGCCCTTTCCGGGCGGAGCGTGCCGCAACAGGCACTGCCCCCGCCACCCCCACCGGTCGTACCGCCGACGCCGGTGACCCAGCGGCCGGCCACACCGCACCTGCCCGCGCAGGCCACCGGCCCGGCCCCCGCCGTCGCCCGACCGGCCGTCGAGCCTCCCGTGGTCACCGCACCCGCCGTGCCGCCGCCTCCACCTCCGGCACGGCCGCCGGCACCGGCCCCCGACCGGCTCCCGAACGCCCGCCCGCCCGTCGACGACCAGCCGACCCGTGCCGAGC
>NZ_SISL01000198.1:0-10648 GCF_004307965.1 Verrucosispora sp. SN26_14.1
CCGCGACCCAGCGGGCCGCTCGCCCGGCCACCTCGTCGGCCGGGCCGGCGAACCGGGCGAAGCGGGAGCCGCAGATGTCGGTAAGGCGACGGGCGATGTCGAGGGCACCGGACCCGCCGGTGGAACGCGCTGGCACCATGGCAGCGATCGTACATGTGTTCGAACGACGAAGTGGGCATTTGCGCCGCCCGAGACGCCCGGCCTGCCGGTAACGTGGCGCCGTGACCACCGAGACCCCCGTACCCGTAGCCAGGCAGGTGCCGAGCGAACGCGTCCACCACGGCGACGTCGTCGTCGACGAGTACGCCTGGCTGGCCACCAAGGACGACCCTGAGACGATCGGCTACCTCAAGGCCGAGAACGCCTGGACCGAATCACGTACGGCGCACCTCGCCGACCTGCGCACGGAACTGTTCGAGGAGATCCGCCGGCGCACCCAGGAGACCGACCTGTCGGTGCCGACGCGCAAGGGCGGGCACTGGTACTACTCCCGGACGGTCGAGGGCAAGCAGTACGGCGTGCACTGCCGTCGGGCGGTCCGTGACGGCGAGACCACGCCGCCGATCAGCCCCGCCGGTGCCCCGCTGGAGGGCGAGGAGGTGCTGCTCGACGGCAACCTGCTCGCCGAGGGCCACGACTTCTTCTCGCTGGGCGCCTTCGACGTCAGCCCGGACGGCCGCTTCCTGGCGTACTCGACCGACTTCTCCGGCAAGGAACGCTTCACCCTCCGGATCAAGGACCTCACCACCGGCGAGCTGCTGCCCGACGAGATCCCGGACACCTTCTACGGCACCGCCTGGGCCGCCGACGCCTCGGTGCTGTTCTACGTGACGGTGGACGACGCCTGGCGTCCGCACCGGGTCTGGCGGCACGTGCTCGGTACGGCCGCCGCCGACGACGTGGTGGTGCACTCCGAGGACGACGAGCGGTTCTGGGTCGGGGTCGAGCTGACCCGCTCGGAGCGCTTCATCCTGATCGACATCGCCAGCAAGCTCACCAGCGAGGTACGCGTCATCCCGGCCGGCAACCCCACCGGCGAGCCGGCCGTGATCGCCCCCCGCCGGCAGGGCGTCGAGTACTCGGTGGAACACCACGGGCACCGGTTCCTGATCCTGCACAACGACGGCGCGGAGGACTTCGCGCTGGCGTACACCTCGGCCGACGCCCCGGGCGACTGGGTGCCGCTGATCGCGCACTCCCCCGGCACCCGGCTGGAGGCCGTCGACGCCTTCGCCGACCACCTGGTCGTGACGCTGCGCGCCAACGGGCTCACCGGGTTGCGGGTGCTGCCGGTCGGCGGCGGCGACGGGCACGACATCGCGTTCCCGGAGCTGCTGCACACCGTCGGGCTGGACTCGAACCCGGAGTACCGCACCGGGCGGGTACGCCTGCGCTACACCTCGCTGGTCACCCCGGACTCGGTGTACGACTACGACCTGGTGACCCGCGAGATGACGCTGCTGCGGCGGCGACCGGTGCTGCCCGGCCCGGACGGGCGGGAGTACCGGCCGGAGGACTACGAACAGCACCGGGACTGGGCGCTGGCCGACGACGGGACCAAGGTGCCGATCTCGCTGGTCTGCCGCCGGGACACCCCCCGCGACGGCTCCGCACCCTGCGTCATCTACGGGTACGGCTCGTACGAGGCCAGCATGGACCCCTGGTTCTCGGTCGGTCGACTGTCCCTGCTGGACCGTGGAGTGATCTTCGCGGTGGCCCACATCCGGGGCGGCGGCGAGCTGGGCCGGAGCTGGTACGAGCACGGCAAACTGCTGGCCAAGAAGAACACCTTCACCGATTTCGTCGCCTGCGCCCGGCACCTGGCCAAGGCGGGCTGGACGTCGTCGGACCGACTGCTCGCCCGGGGCGGCTCGGCTGGCGGGCTGCTGATGGGCGCGGTGGCCAACCTCGCGCCGGACGCGTTCACCGCCATCGTCGCGCAGGTGCCGTTCGTGGACGCGCTCAGCACGATCCTCGACCCGTCGCTGCCGTTGACCGTCACCGAGTGGGAGGAGTGGGGCAACCCGCTCGCCGACCCGGAGGTGTACGCCTACATGAAGTCGTACACCCCGTACGAGAACGTGGCCGACCGCGACTACCCCGCGATCCTGGCGATGACCAGCCTCAACGACACCCGGGTGCTCTATCACGAGCCGGCGAAGTGGATCGCCCGGCTGCGGGCCGTCGCGCCGCAGGGTGAATACCTGCTCAAGACCGAGATGGAGGCGGGCCACGGCGGGCCCAGCGGTCGCTACGACGCCTGGCGGGAGGAGGCGTTCGTCAACGCCTGGACCCTGGACCGGCTCGGCCGCGCCTGACCGTCCCGTCATCCGGCCACCGGCCGCTCATGGCCCAGGGCGCGCCTGCCCTGGGCCATGGCGGACGCCGTCTCAGGTGGTTCGTAGTTCCTCCATCGCGGTGTTGGCCCGCAGGAACAGCAGCCCCAGCCCGACCGTGACCAGCACCGCGAGCAGCGCACCGCCGCCGACCAGCGCGAGCTGCTCCAGGGGTACGTCCGGCGTGCGGACCACGCGCTCGACCGGCACGAGTTCGACGTGCAGCGGGCGGGTGGCCGGGTCGTCGCACAGTTCCGCGCGCGCCCGGCACACCTCCTGGGTGTAGCCGCCGCTGACCACGTCGCCGGTGAACAGCCGCCCGATCGCGTACCCGACGCCGACCGTGAGCAGCACGGCGGGCACCACCGGCGCGAGCACCTGGACCAGGATCGAGGTGCCGATGGTGGTCCGGGGCACCCCGGTGGCCACCAGCGCGGCGTACGCCCGGCGGCGGGAGACGATGCCCTCCACCAGCGTGACCAGCAGGCCCGCCGTGGCGATGACGACCGCCACGAGGACCGCCAGGTCGACCAGGTCCATGGTGTTCAGATAGAAGGACCGGTCGTCGCCGAGGTATTCGGCGGCCAGGCTCTCCTCCTGTTCGATCCGTTGCCGGAGCTGGAAGTAGGCCCGGAACGTCGCCGCACCGGCACCGATGAGGACGCTGGCCAGCAGCGCCGCGAAGGTGCGGCTGCTGGTCCACGGGTCGTCGGTCAGCCGTCGCGCGGCCAGCAGCGTCGCCGGGCCTCGGGCGAGGCGGTGCAGCAGCCGCCCGGCGGCGTGCGACAGCCATCCGGTCCCGAGCACCACCCCCGTCACGACGGCGAAGAGACCGAGGGCCAACAGGATCGCGATCCAGTCCGTGTCGACGCCCTCGACTGCCTCCCGCAGCGGCTCGGCCAACGCGGTCACCACCACACCACCGCCGATGAACAGTGCCGGCCAGGGTTGGGGTGACCGGGTCCGACCGGCCCGCCGGAACACGCCCAGCGGTGTGGTGGCGACCCGGCGCAGCAGCAACGCGGTGCCCACCGCCGCGAGCAGCGGCAGCCCCAGCGTCACCGCCGCGATCGCCGGCACCGAGGGCAGGACGTCGGTGGGCAGGGCGAGCTGACCCTGGGCGTCCGGGCGGTGCAGCAGTTCCCGCCCGCCGAGGTACACCGCCAGGCCGACAAGCGTCCCGACCAGCGCGGCGAGGCCGGTCTCCAGCATCGCGACCCGGGTGACCTGACCCGGGGTCGCGCCGGCCAACCGCAGGGCGGCCAGGCGGCGGTCCCGGGCCGGGGCACCGAGCCGGGCACTCTGCCCCGCCAGGGCCAACACGGGTACGGCCAGCAGCAGCAGCGCGAAGGCGGTGCCGCCGCGCAGCCCCGGCTCGCGCAGCAGCGCGTTCGCGTACTGCTGGGACTGCTCCCAGTCGTGGCCCGGCGGCTTCTCGATGGCCAGCACGGTCATCGCCGCCAGCCCGGCGAGGGCGGCCAGGGTGGCGCTCAGCGCGGTCAGGACCACCCGGGCGGCGTCGGTGCGGTTGCCGGCCAGGGCCAGCCGGGCCGCCGTCCCCGGTCTCACCGCGCGCCGCCGGTCAGCGGCGCGTCCAGCCCGAGACCGGTGTGGTCGATGACGCCGTCGCGCATCACGATCTCGCGGTCGGCGTACGCGGCGATCCTGGGCTCGTGCGTCACCAGCACCACCGCCGTGCCCTGCTCGCGGGTGAGCCGGACGAGTGTGGTGAGCACCTGCTCGCCGGTGAGCGAGTCGAGCGCCCCGGTCGGCTCGTCGGCGAAGAGCACCCGTGGCTCGGTGACCAGAGCCCGTGCGGTGGCGCAGCGCTGCTGTTGCCCGCCGGACATCTCCCCCGGCCGCACGTCGGCGCAGTCCGCCACGCCCAACCGGTCCAGCCAGGTGATCGCCGCCGTCCGCGCTGCTCGCCGCCCCGTGCCGGCGAGCAGCAGCGGAAGCGCGACGTTCTCCGCCGCGGTCAGCTCCGGGACGAGCTGACCGAACTGGAACAACACCCCGAAATCGGTACGCCGCAGGCGCGACCGGGCCGCCTCGGACCAGGTGTCGATGCGGTGGTCGCGCCAGGTCACCTCACCGGCGTCGGGCCGCAGGATGCCCGCGAGGCAGTGCAGCAGGGTGGACTTGCCGCAGCCGCTCGGCCCGGTCACCGCGACGATCTCGCCCTCGGCGACGTCGAGGGTGAGGCCCCGCAGTGCGGGTGTCGGCCCGTACGACTTGACCAGCGCGCGTGCCTGAAGTTGCGTCACGAGTGCACCTCCCGGTGCCAGTCGGCGACCCGCTCCAGGGTGGTGCGCAGCCAGCGCAGGTCGGCGTCGAGATGGGCGATGGCGTAGTCGGCTGCCACGACGTCGTCGACGGTGGCCTCCGGTGCCGTCTTGAGCGCGGTCAGCTCGCGCAGCCGATCGGTGTGGGCCCGCCGCTGCGCGACGAGGTATGTCCGGGCCCGCTCCGCGTCGGCGTCCAGGAGCGCCACCACCACCTTGGCGAACAGCGCGCTGTTGACGTGCGGCATGGGTGGCTCGACGCTGCCCAGCCACTGGTCCAGTGCCGCCCGTCCCTCGTCGGTCAGCGCGTACGCGGTCCGGTCCGGTCCGGCGAGGCGTTCCTGCACCGCCGGGACCACCAGACCGTCGCGGAGCAGCCGGTTGATCGTCGCGTAGACCTGCCCGAACGCCAACGGGCGGGCCTGCGGCAACCGCTCGTCGTACGCCCGCTTCAGCTCGTATCCGTGCATGGTGCCGGTGGCGAGCAGCCCGAGCAGAACGTGCGACGTGGACACCAGCCCACTATTCACTCAGCGAATAGCTGCCGTCAAGCACTCCACGCCGAGTCCCGTCCGGTCGCTCCAAGTAGCCGGGACAGCTCCGGCAGGGCGGGGCCAGCGGTCACCTCCTCGGCGAAGACACCCATCTGGCGGCCCTGCGCGCCGAGCTGTGCGACCAACTCGCGCAACACCGGTACCGTCTGCGGGGCCGCCTCGTACGGCTGGCCGGTGGCGACCGCCAGGTCCCAACCGTGCACGGTGAGGTCGAGCAGCGCCATGCCGCCGACCACGGGCTGCGGCATCCCCATCCCCGGCGAGACACCCTCCTCGCTGGCCGGGTCCGACCATGCCGCGACCAGTCGACGGGTCTCCGCCTCGAACCGGTCCCGCCAGCCCTCGCGCAGGTGATCGGGCTTGGCGGCGAAGGTCACCTGCTCCCGGGCGGCGAGCGCCTGGAAGGCGACCACCACGTCGTACAGATGGTTGAGCAGATCGCGGACGGCGTAGTCCCGGCAGGGCGTCGGCAGGTGCAGTTGGTCGTCCCGGACCGCCCGCACCACCGCCACCGTACGCGGCGCCGCCAGCGCCAGGAGATCGCTAGTCTGAGTCGCCATATGGGCAGCGTATGAGGGTGGTCTTGAAGAAATGCGACAGCTGCGCGGGGACAGCCGGGGCATTCTCGAACCGGCCGGGCTGATGCGACGGGTCCGCTTCCGTCGGCACCTGCCCGCCGCACCGCTACGCCCATGGGTCGAGCACTACTGGCTCGTCGACTGGGCTCTGACCGAGCCGTTCGAGCAGCGGGTAGTGGCGCACCCAGCGGTCAACGTGGTGTTCGCGCGCGAGGGTGACGGTCCGGAACACGCCGAGGTGGCCGGGCCCGGCCTGAGCCTCTTCTCGACCACACTCGCCGACACCGGGCAGGTCTGCGGTATCCAGTTCCGGCCGGGCGGCTTCCACCCGTTCTGGCGTCGCCCGATGGTGGAGTTGACGGGCCGACGCCGGTCGTTCGCGGACTTGGCCGACCACTGGCCGCCGGCCGCCGCACCGAGCCCGGCGATCTGCGCCGGTACGGATGCCGCCCGCTGCCGCGCCCTCGACGACCTTCTGACCGGCTGGGAACCCCGGCCCGCCCCGGTCACCGACGAGGCGATGCGGCTGGCCGAGGCGATCCGGACCGACCGGAACGTACGGCGGGTCGACGGGTTCGCCCGCGACAACGGTCTCTCAGTCCGCCGACTGCAACGCCTCTTCCTCAGCCAGATCGGTGTCGGCCCGAAGTGGATGATCCGCCGCTACCGGCTGCACGAGGCGATCGAGCGAGCGGCGGGCAACACACCCGACTGGGCCGCCCTCGCCGCCGAACTCGGCTACAGCGACCAGGCACACCTGATCCGCGACTTCACCGCCGTCACCGGCGTCTCCCCCGGCGCGTACGCCGACCAGGATCGCGCTCGGCCATCTTCCCGGCGACACTGACCGCGTCGCCACTCGCCGCCGACGGAGGCCCGCCAGGGGGTCTTGGTCGGCGGCGTGAGCGGTCATCGGGGCGGATTGCGGACCCAGCCGAGGAACCGGACGTAGAAGTACAGCGGCTCGGGTGGCGCTCCGAGCCGGGTCAGGTCGGCGGTCGCCTCGGTGAGCAGGTCGGCCATGTCCAGCGCGAGCAGTCGACCGGGGCCGTAGTCGGCCGCCAGCTCGACTCGGGCCGGCGCACACGGCCAACCGTGCGCACAGGCGGCACAGAACCAGAGGGGTCTGACGGGGGCGTGCCGTTGCGCCATTCGGGGCTCCTCCCGGGGGTGGGACGGGCGGCAAGCCCTCGGCCGCCGGGCTCGGCCTCCAGCAGCCGAGGGGCCTACCCCGATCCCAACCCAACACCGACCCCCCTGTCAAATGTGGCAGGCCATATATGGCGGCCGAATAGGGAACACCTATTTGGGTAGGCATGGCTGTGTCTACCTTCGGCGACATGGGCGACGAGGTGCCCGGCCCGCTGGTCGGTCCAGGCGAGATTCAGCAGATGCTCGGCGTCGGGCGGTCACGCTTCCGCCAGCTCGTCTGGCATCCCGCCTTCCCGAAGCCGTTTCAGACCCTCATGGGCGGCTCCGTCTGGCTTAAATCCGAGGTCGAAGCCTGGATCGCCGAGTACCGCCAGCCACGCCAGGCGGACGACGACGAGCAGGGGTAGATCACCCCTCAGGAACGCCTCAGCGGCGGCGGAGGGCGACGACGGCGACGTCGTCCTGGATCTCGTGCGGGGCGAGTTCGACGAGCAGGCGCTCGCAGAAGCGGTCCAGGTCGTCGTCCACCCGGGACGCGCTGACCGACAGGGCGGCCAGTCCGTCATCGATGGTGGCGTCCCGCCGTTCGATCAACCCGTCGGTGTAGAAGACCATCGTCGCGCCGGCCGGCAGGACGAACTCCAGATCCGCCGGACGGGGAGCGCGTACGCCGAGCAGCGGCGCGGAGTGCTGCACGTACTCGACCTTGCCGTCCTGATTGATCAGCGGCGGCAGGTGCCCGGCACTGGCCAGCCGGACGTGTCCGGTGGACGGGTCCAGCAGCAGCACGCAGATGGTCGCCAGTTCGTCGGGCAGCAACGTCCGCATCAACTCGTTGACCCGGTGCAGGATCTCGCCCGGCTGGTGTCCCTCCACCGCGTACGCCCGCACCGCGTGCCGCAGCTCGGCCATCACCGTCGCCGCGTGCAGCGAGTGGCCCGCCACGTCGCCGATGGCCAGCAGCAGGTGGCCGTCGAGCATCACCAGCTCGTAGAAGTCGCCGCCCACCTCGGTCCGGGCGCTGGCCGGCTCGTACCGGACGGCCAGGTCGAGCCCGGCGATCTCGGGGATGCGCCGTGGCAGGAGGCTGCGTTGCAGGGTCACCGCGATACGGTGCTCCTCGTCGAAGGAGCGTTGCGCCTCCGCCGCCGACGCCACCGCCTGCGCGAGCTGGACCAGCACCGGCGTACGGGCGGTCTGGGTGGCGGTGGGGACCACGACGTAGATCGGCGCGCGGTCCTCGCGCAGCCGGGCGGCGGCCACCGTGACCGTGTCGTCGGTCGGCCAGTCGACGAGCGCCCAACCGGCGGGCTCCTGCACGGTGACGACGGTGCCGGTCGGAACCCCGGTGTCGTCGACCACCCAGGGCACGATGCGGCCCTCGGCACCGGGACCGGTGGAGACCCCGGCCAGACAGTCACCGTCGAAGGTCTCGGCGACCACCGCGGCCGGACTCTTGAAGATCTCGGCGGCTCCCGCCGCCGCCGATTCCAGCAGCCGGGCGAAGTTCGGCGCGGAGTGCACCGCCATGGTGGTGTCGGCCAACCCGGTGAGGCGTTCGGCGAGCAGTTCGGCCCGTTGCCGCGCCTGGTAGTAGCGCAGCACGGCGTGGGCGGTGGCGACCAGTTCCTCCGGCTCGATCGGCTCCGCCAGGTAGGCGTCCGCCCCCCGGGTCAGCCCCTGGGTGCGGTCGGCGGTGTCGATCGCGTGCGCGGACACGTGGATCACCGGCAGCGCCGGGTGCGCCGCCTTGATCTGCTCGCAGACCTCGAAGCCACTCATGTCCGGCAGCCGGACGTCGAGCACCACCAGGTCGACCGGGTCGACCCCGACGCGGCGCAACGCCTCGCCGCCCGTCTCGGCTTCGAGCACGGTGAAACCGGCCCGGGTCAACCAGCTCACCAACAGGTAGCGCTTGGTCCGGCTGTCGTCGACCACGAGAACTGTCGCGGCGCCGTCCACGTCAGACTCCGTCCGCTGGCAGCGAGACCGTGAAGGTGCTGCCCCGGCCGGGTTCGCTGGCCAGGTCGAGGGTGCCGCCGAGCAGGGTCACCAGCCGCCGGGCGTACGGCAGGCCGAGGCCGGTGCCACCGGTCCGCGCCGGGCCCGGCGCCTGGTAGAACTCCTCGAACACCCGCTCGTGCAGCTCGTCGGGGATGCCTGACCCCGTGTCCGATACGGAGAGCCGCCAGCCACCGTCGTGCCGCTCGGCGCGCAGCCGCACCTCGCCCTCGGAGGTGAACTTCAACCCGTTGTGCAGCAGGTTGCGCAGCACCTGGGCGAGCAGCACCTCGTCGGTCCGCAGTGTGGCCGGTGACGGCGGCTCCTCCACCACCAGCGCCACGTCACCGGCGGTGGGCAACGCCCGCAGGGTGCCCCGCAACTGTCCGAAGAGGGCCTTGAGGTCCACGTCCGCCATGGCCGGCTCGATCCGGCCGGACTCCGCCTTGGCCAGGTCGAGCAGCTCGTTGACCAGGGACAGCAGATCCGAGGCGGAGCCACGGATCAGGCCGACCTGGCGCTCCTGCTCGCTGGTGAGCGGGTCGGAGGCGGAGTCGCCCAACAGCCGGGCCAGCCCGATGATCGCGGTGACCGGGGCCCGCAGCTCGTGGCTGACGTTCGCCAGGAACCGCGTCTTGGACTCGCTCGCGGCACGCAACTGCGCCGACTTCTCGTCCAGCTCCGCATAGAGCGCCACGACGCCCGTGTTCGTCGCCTCCAGCTCGTCGGTGAGCTGGTGGTACAGCGCCATCACACCTTGGTTGGTCTGTTCCAGTTCCTCGTTGAGCCGGGCCAGCTCGTCGCGCTGGGTGCGTACCTCGTCGAGGGCGGCGATGAGCTGGGTGTTCTGGGTGGCGAGCTCCTCCTCCGCCGTGCCCGGCGCGCTCTCGGCGAGTCGGGCGCGCAACTGGGCGAGGCGCTCGGGGGTGAGCGCCTGAGCGGTGGCCGGGATCCGTCGCGACATCCTGACGACCGTAACTTGCTCCTCGGCAACCACGCCGAGTGTGTCCACCAGACGCGCCACCGCGCCGGACTCGGGCTGGTAGCGCCCGTCCGGCAGCGGCGCCACCGGAACGAGGTCGACGCGCAGGTGGTGACGGCCGTCCACGGTGTCGGCGACGGCGAAGACCACGTCCGCCCCGCCGACGGCCCGCAACAGGTCCCGGGCGACCTCGCTGATCGCGGTGGCGATCCGGACCTGGTCCTGGTGCTCCAGGCCGAGTACGCCGGCCACCTCGCGGCCACGCTGGCGGACCACGAAGATGTCCTGTTCGACCCGGAGCGCCATCTGCATCAGCGAGGCGGTGGTCATGACCAGGACCTTGCCACCAGTACTCCGGCGTCGTCGCGTCGGGTCCCGGCGTCGCGCAGCAACGTGGCGGCCGTCACCAGCGGCGACCGCCCGACGAGGCCGGGATAATCCTCGATTCGCCAGCGGTCCACCACCCCGTCGGAGTGCATCACCAGCAGGCTGTCCGGGCCGAACGGGTAGTCGTACTGCCGGATCGTGGGCCGCTGGTGCCCGGCGATTCCGGGCAGCGAGACCAGGCCACGCCGCCGGCCATCCGCGTCGATGACCACGCCGCTGATGTTGCCCAACCCGGCGTACCGCAACACCGCCCCCGCCGGGTCCGGCTCGGCCACCGCGAGCGCGGCACCACGGGTGTGCGACAGCGAGCGGTGCAGGTGGGCGACGACCTCGGCCGGGGCGGCGGCCGGGGCACCACGGAACGCGGCGAGCG
>NZ_SISL01000199.1:0-10637 GCF_004307965.1 Verrucosispora sp. SN26_14.1
GACCGGCAGCCTCGGCCGCACCGCCGCCGCGGCCGAGATCGGCACCCTCGCCGCGACCGCCGGGTGCGGCAAGACCCCGACCCTGCGCAGCGGTACGCACACCATCCAGAGCAACGGCAAGAGCCGCAGCTTCATCCTGCGGGTGCCCGACAACTACCAGAACACCAACCCGTACCGGCTGGTCTTCGGTTTCCACTGGCGCGGCGGCACCGCCACCGACGTCGCCACCGGCCAGACCGTGCAGCGTGACGCCTGGGCCTACTACGGGCTGCTGCCCCTGTCGAACAACAGCACCATCTTCGTCGCGCCGCAGGGACTGAACAACGGATGGGGCAACTCCGGCGGCGAGGACATCACCTTCGTCGACGACATGCTCCGCGTCATCGAGTCGGACCTGTGCGTGGAGACCACCCAACGCTTCGCCCTCGGCTTCAGCTGGGGCGGCGGGATGAGCTACGCCGTCGCCTGCGCCCGGCCGAACGTGTTCCGGGCGGTCGCCGTGTACGCCGGTGGCCAGATCAGCGGATGCAGCGGTGGCACCGGCCGGATCGCCTACTTCGGGGCGCACGGCATCCGGGACAACGTCCTCGGCATCGCCGGTGGCCGCTCCCTGCGCGACCGGTTCGTCGGCAACAACGGGTGCACCGCGCAGAACCCGCCGGAGCCGAGCCAGGGCAGCCTGACCCACCGGACCACCACGTACTCCGGATGCGCGGCCGGCTACCCGGTCGTCTGGGCGGCGTTCGACGAGGGACACATCGCCGCCCCGCAGGACGGCGCTCCCGGTGACAGTGGCTCGCGGACCTGGCTGCCGGGCGAGACCTGGCGCTTCTTCACCCAGTTCGGCGGCACCACCCCGCCGCCGACCACCACCCCGCCCACCACGACCCCGCCGACCACCACACCGCCGACCACCCCGCCCCCGGGTGGTGCGTCCTGCCGCGTCACCGCCACAGTCAACGCCTGGAACAACGGCCTGACCGAGGACCTCACCATCACCAACACCGGCAGCTCGGCGGTGAACGGGTGGTCGCTGGTCTTCACGCTGCCCTCCGGGCAGACCATCACCGGCGGCTGGAACGCCAGCTACTCGCCGACCTCCGGGCAGGTGACCGCGAGGAACGTCTCCTACAACGGCACCATCGCGCCCAACGCGTCGGTCAGCATCGGGTTCCAGGCCAACCACACCGGCAACACGGCCCGACCCGGTGCGTTCACGCTGAACGGCGCCACCTGCACCGTCGCCTGACCGTGCGGGGGCGGAGCCCGCCGGGCTCCGCCCCCGCTGATCGGGCCGGTGCCCGCCTCAACGTGGCGGAGCGGCGGTGCCCGCCTCAACGTGGCGGTGTAGCTGTTCGCGCGTCGGCGTGTCGCACAGCCACACTGCCACGATCAGGGATGGGCTTAGGCTGCGGCGGTGCCGTTGACCTTTCCCGCGCATCTCGCGCCGGTGCTGGCGCTCAAGGTCTGGCGGCCCCGATGGTGCGACGGGGTGGCACTGAGCACCGGTGCCGTGGCCCCGGACGTCGCGTACCTCGCCGTCGGCGCGGACGGCCGGACAATCGCCGACACCCACTCCTGGCCCGCGCTGTTCTGGTGGTGCCTGCCCGTGGCGTTGGCGTACGCGGCGGTGGTCCGGTTCGCCGGTCCCGACGTCGCGGTCCACCTGCCCGGGAACCGGTGGTTCGGCTGGCGGGGGTACGCGCTGCGTGGTGCGGTGCTGCCGTACCGCCTGTGGATCACGGTCGGCTCGGCGGTGCTCGGCGCGGCGAGCCACCTTGGTTGGGACTGGCTCACACACACCGACGACTGGTTGCGGGTGCTGTTCGGGGTCGACTGGTCCCGGGTCAGCGGCGTGGCCTGGTGGACCGTGTCGGACCTGACGAGCACGGTCGTCGGCAGCGCGCTGGCGGTCGTACTCGCGGCTCGGATCGGTCGGCGCGGCGGGCGGGAGGCGGACGGAGGTGCCGTCCCGGCCCGCCGGCCGACCCTGTTCTGGGGTGTCGCCGGGGTGGTCGCCGTGGCCGGTGCGGTGTGCGTGGCGGCGCTGCCCGGTGCCGACCTGCTCGCGCCGACCGGCGTCCGGCTGTTGCACCTCGCCGCGCTGGCGCTGCTGGCCGGTGGCCTGGCTGTCCGGGTCAGCTCGCGGCGCGGCGTCTGGCGGCGTATGGCAGGGCGAACAGGTACAGGCCGGTGACGAGCAGCAGGAAGAGCGGCGGCAGGGGCAGGAAGAACACCCACTCGGCCGGTTCCTGCTGCCCCATCACGACGACGGTGACGATGACGACTGCCACCGTGAAGACGATCGACGTCCACCGGTGCACCTGACGGACCCACGCGTTGCCCTTCACCGGGGCCTCCCTCCGGACCGAGCCGCCGCACCGGCACTCTGCCGGTGGTGTGCTCGACCGGAAGTCAGGCTATGGTCGGGGCGCTGACCTGCGCTTCTCGATTCCTGACCGGTCCGTCCACCGGTTCACACCGGGCCATCCCGAAGGCCCGGCAGATCACCCCGGGTGGGCGAGGGTCAGGGCTTGCGGCCCACCGCACCGTACGCGTCGATCGCCACCGCCTCCGGGTCCGCCGGACGCCACAGCGGGATCGGCACCAGGCCCGGCTCCACCAGCGTCAGTCCCTCGAAGCAGGTGCCGAGCTGTTCGGGGCTGCGCAGGATGTAGGGCACGCCGCCGCTCTGGGCCAGCCGTTCGGCACCGGAGACGACCTCGGGGCTGGTGTCGGTGCCGTCCCAGAGCACGAGGTGGCTGCCGGAGGCGGTGGCCGCCATGGTCCGGCCGACGATGGCGCGTACCACGTCCAGGTCCGGCTCGTAGCCCATCACGCCCATGTACATCACCGCGACGGGCTTGTCGAAGTCGAGCGTCTGCGCGGCCTCGGCGAGGATCTTCTCCGGGTCGTGGTAGTCGGCGGGCACGTACGTGGTGACGCCCTCGGAGGTGGTGCTGGACAGCAGCGCGCGGGCGTGGACCAGCACCATCGGGTCGTTGTCGACGTAGACGATGCGCGAGTCGGGCGCGATGGCCTGGGCGACCTCGTGGGTGTTCTGCATGGTGGGCAGACCGGTGCCGATGTCGAGGAACTGCCGGACGCCCGCCTCGGCGGCCAGGTAGCGCACCGCCTGGATGAGGAACTTGCGCGACTGCTGGGCCATCACCACGATCTCGGGGTAGACCTCCGCCACGGCGTCACCGGCGGCCCGGTCGGACTGGAAGTTGTCCTTCCCGCCCATCCAGTAGTTCCAGATCCGCGCGGCATGCGGCACCTCGGGCTGGAGCTTCGCGGCGAGTTCGGGATCCGGGCTGGCCATTCCTAGCTCCTGTCGACGGGGTCGGCTGACGGACCTGCGGATGATCACATCATCGTACGCAGGCTCCGTCCACTGTCGAAGGTGAAGGTACCGCCTTGAGCGGGATTCCCATGCCCCGTCACCTTGCCCGAGGGTGGCAGGCTTCGGGTGGTGGGAAGCCTGCTGGCACAACTGCCTGCCCTGATCGGTGTCCTGATCGGCACCGTCGGCACGATCGTCGCCACCTCGCTGGCCGACCGGTCGCGCTGGCGGCGGACCCAGACGGTGCGCTGGGACGAACGGCGGCTCGACGCGTACGCGGAGTTCGCCCGCGCGCTCAAGGAGGTGCACGCCACCTCCGGCCGGCTGTTGCCCGGATGGCGAGGGGTGCCGGTGGACCGGGATCGGGAGCTGGCCAACCTCGTCGAGGCCGACTTCCGCCACACCCTCGCCTGGGAGAACGTACTGCTGCTCGGCGACGGTCCGACGGTGACCGCGGCCCGCGCGTGGCGCGACGCGGTCTGGGCGATCGAGCGAGTCGCCCAGGGCAGGCCCACCGACGACCTGGCGGCTCTGCTGCACCGGGCCAACGAGGCCCGTGACCACTTCTACGACGCGGCCCGGGACGGCCTGGGCGTCGGCGGTGGCCCGGTCGCCCAGGCCACCCTCTTGCAGAGCCGCCTGGGCGACCGGGACCTCCCGTTCACCCGTGACGTTCACCCGGGGTGAGGAGTACGCGCGTTCATCTCGACAGGCACGCGGAGTGGCCTGCCGTCGCTGGCGATGACGGCGAAGCCGTGACCGTCGGACAACCCGCTCGCCCGCAGCGCGTTCACCCCGTCGGGCGCCAGCGTCGGGAACGCCCCGCCCAGCACGTCCCGGCTGTGGCGTGGCCCCGCCACCAGTGGGTCGAACCCGACCTGAGGTAGCGCGACGGCAAGTGTCGCAGCGACCCGGTCAGGCGGGGTGGGCCGGTTGGTCGAGGATGGCGCTGAAACGCTCCTCGGCCAGGTCGAGCTGGTCGAGGATGTGCCGCCGTACCGCATCGGAGAGCGGAGTGTCCGCCCGGGTGACCAGATCCCGGTAGACCGGCACCAGCGGCCGGTACTTCCGCGCCAACGACTCGACCTTCGGCCCGACCGAGTGGATCACGCCGACCCCGTTGTCCGTGAAGTCGGAGATCTTGACGACCCGTGCCCACGGCTCCCGCTCCAGGCTGGCGGCGACGTGCTCGTGGTACTGCTCGTCACGCCCCCGCCCCGGATCCCACGGCGGATTCGTCACCGCCGCCACCAGCCGCGCCACCCGAGGCCCGAACCGCTCCGCGAGCACCTCCAGCGCCGCCCCGGTCCGGTCGGACACAGTCGATTCGTCGGCCCCGTTCGCTTCTTCGCACCCGGCCAGCTCGGCCGGGTGGTCCTCGACCGCGTCGTGGAGCAGCCCGGCGACGATCACGTCGACGTCGCGTACCTCGTAGTAGTGCATCATCCGGATGGCGACCCGGAGCAGGTGGTTGACGTACGGCTCGCGGGATCGCCGGTCGTCCCGGTGCAGCCTTGAGGCCAGTGTCAACGCCTCGTCGAGGCGCTGCTGATGATCCTCGTCGAAGACCTTGATCTCCAGCCGGAACCGCTCCCGCAGACCGGCCTCGCCGTGCATCTCGGTGATCGCGTGCATCGGCATGGTGGCCAGATACGGTGGCAGTTCCATGCGTCTCTTATAACCGATCGCCCCGACCTGCGGGGGACCGCCAGTCCGCCGCAACGCGCCGCTGCCTTCTTATCGTGGCAGCGTGGCTGTTCCCGCAGCGGCGTGTCGAACAGCCACACTGCCACGCTAAGACGAGGCACCTTCTCGGTCGCCATAGCAGACGGAGGGCCGGGGTGGGGGTTGTCCACAGCGGGCCGTCCGTCCACAGGTGTTGGGGTTCGTGGCTGCGTGAGCTGGGGGCTGGGTGGCACGGTCCAGGGCGTGGACGTGGTGTTGGCGGAACTGGTGGAACGCGGGCACGGGCTGGTGAACCGGTCCGTCGTCGAGCAGGTCGTGCCGGCGTGGATCCTGCAACGATCGTGCACCACCGGTGAGTTGGTGCGGGTACTGCCCGAGGTGTTCGCGGCAGCACACCTGCTCGACGAAGAGGGCAGGCGGGCGTACACCTCGCCGCTCGGCCGGATCGGTCCGGACCTCGGCCGCCGTGCGGTCGCTGGCTGGATACGCGAGCGCGGCGCGCTCAGCCACCTCACTGCCCTCGACGTCTGGGGGTTGCGTGCACAACTGCCCGGGGACCTGCTGCACGTGAGCGCCCCGGCCGGCAGCGGCCTACGAAGCTGGCCCGGTGTCCGGGTCCACCGACGACGCCACTTCAGCCTCACCTCACCGTCGGTGCTGGTACGACAGGGACTGCCGGTGACCACCGTCGAGCGTGCCCTCGTCGACTCCTGGCCGATGCTCACCCCGGGTGAGCGGCGGACGCCGATGATCAGGGCCGTGAACGACCGACTGACCACCCCCGAGCGGTTGCGGGCCGCACTCGATGGCACGACGCGGGTGCCGGGACGGGCAGGGCTCAGCACACTGCTGACCAGGCTCGCCGAGGGCTGTCGCAGTCCGTTGGAGATCTGGGGACACGAGCGGGTCTTCACCGGCCCGGGAATGCCGACGTTCCAACGGCAGGTACGCGTCCGGCTCGGTCGGCGTACCGTCTACCTCGACCTCTACGCCGAGCCGGAACGCGTCAACATCGAACTCGACGGCGCCACGACCCACGGCGACCCGCGACAGCGCGAGATCGACCTGCGCCGCGACGCACAACTGGCCGCACTCGGCATCCTGGTGGTCCGTTTCGCCCATCGTCGGCTCGTGCGTGAGCCGGAGACCGTACGCCGGGAGACCCTCGCCATCCTGGCCAGCCGTCGACCGCGTTGATCCCCGGAACCGCACGTGCTCATCCGTCAATGGTGTCCGGCTTCGCGAAGAACATCGACTGGATCGAGTCGGCGGCGTTCGAGACGGTGATCCTCAACCGGCTCGTCAACGGCGGCAAGGTCAACAGTGCCGAGTTGCTGGCACGCTCGGCGCGTGGGGCGCCGTTGGCGCAGCACCTCGGGTTCCGGGTGGTTTATAAGAATGGGGGCCAGCCGCTGCCGACTATGCGGCCCTCCAAGGAATCCGACGTGGGACTGTAGAAGGGTGCGACGTGGTCTCGGAGTTGTCATCCCGGTCACGCCTGTTTCCGGACTCAGGGGTTGGTTGACGGGAATCTGACCTTGCGCGGTCCGATGTGGAGAAACCGATAGGGTTGCTGACGGCAAGCAGGCGAACTCGTGCCGTGACCGTGTGACCGATCGCCTCCGGGGGTGTGCGATGGCGCCGAGCAAGCGACAGGCCGTCCTGATCGGAGTCAACCAGTGCGGCTACGACGTGCAACTGCCCGCGCTACGGTATGCCGAGAGTGACGCACAGGACCTCCGGGCCGTGTTGCTCGACCAGGACTACGGCACCTTCCACGACGGTGACGTCAAGATGTTCCTCGGCGCGGATGCCACGTGGCGTGACATCAAGGCGTATCTGCGCGGGATCGCGTTCGAGTCAGGCCCCTCGGATGTGCTGCTGGTCTATTTCGCCGGGCATGCGTTGGTGCCGGAGTGGAACGAGCAGCTCGACGCGTACCTGGTCACTGCTGATCTGGATCCGGACGCGCTGCCTCGGGAGCCGGACAACGGCCTGCGGATGTCGTTCCTCAAGCGGGATGTGTTCGAGGCGTTCGCGGGCACCTCGTTCCTGGTGCTGGACTGCTGCCAGGCGGGCATCTATGCGGACGCCGACCGGCGACATGCGGCGGCGATAGAGACCTACCGCACCCAGGTCGACCGGCACAGTGCGTTGCTGGCGTGCCCGAAGGGCGGGGTGGCCCGGGAGAACACCGACTACGGGCACGGTGTGTTGACCCACCACGTCCTGCGGGCACTACGTGGCGAGGCTGCGGACGAGGCTCGCCGGGTGTCGTTCGCCCGGATGGCGGCGTTCGTGGCTGAGCAGGGCATCGACCCGCCGCCGGCCCAGTGGGTGAAGACCTACGGGCCGGCGATACCGCTGACCCAGCCACCCGTGTCGCGGCACGATCGGCAGACGTTCAACACACCGGCCAATCCCGGCGTCATCCGGCCCTGCAAGAACCCGCTCGAAGACCACGCGAACTCCATCATGCAGTTGCTCGGCCGGATGTTCCGCGGCGCGAACCGGCCGAGTCACCACGCCCAGCAAGTCGAACTCATCCGGTATGCGGTGGACGCGGACTCGGTGGCGGTGGTGCAGTTCGCCGGTGACGGCATCAGCGTGGTGGACAAGACCCCACGCTTCGACTACGAGCTGCTCCGGCCGATGCTGGAACTCGCCGCCGACGAGGCCGTGCAGTACCGCACCTCGATGCCGGGTCATGTGGTCTCCGACGGGGCCCGTCGGCGCATACTCTGCGTACCCGTCAAGGCGGTGGACGACAGACTGGTCGCCTACGCCGTGGTCGACCCGGCCCCCGCGCAACTGGAAATGGGCGAGCCGCTCGCGGTGATCCTGCGAGCAGTCTGGGACTCCGACCCGATCAACAAGCCGGTCGAGTCCGAGATGATCGTCATGACGGCGTTGCGGGCCGCGTTCGGCCGGATGCCGACACCGGTGTACGAATACGCCTTCACCAGCTACCAGAAGCTGGTCGACTCGCTGACCATGGTCTTCCAACCGGTGGTGGAACTGAGCCGACATCCCACCGGGGTGGGGGTGTACAGCTTCGAGGCACTGGCCCGCCGTAAGGAGGGCGACACCGGAGCACCGATGGCGGTCCTGCAGATGGCGCACCAGTGGGGCGACCGGTTCATCATCGAGCGTGACGCACTGCTCGTCTCGAAGGCCATCCGCTCGTACGCCAAGGCCGCCGTCGCCGCCAACTGGCAGGGCATCAAACCGCTGTCGGTGAACGTGGCGGTCCGCTCGCTGTTGCGCGACTCGTACCTGCATCAGGTGAGCCGGGCACTCGTCGAGGCGGACGTCAACCCGCAGACCCTCACCCTGGAGATCTCCGAGCAGGATCCGATCATGCCGGGGCCGGGTGAGGACTGGCCGCAGAAGCCGCTGGAGTACTTCCACCGTCGTCTCACCACGCTGGCTCGGGACCTGCACATCAACTTCGCCGTCGACGACTTCGGTGTGGGCCACGCGTCGCTGGCGCGAATGGCCGAGTTGCGGCTCACCCAGATCAAGGTCGACCGGGCGGTTCTGCACCATCCACTGGCCGTCGAGGAGTTGGAACTGGTGGCGAAGGTCGCCCGCTACGCCCGTGACCAGGGCGATGCTCCCCATCCGCGAGCTGTCGTGGTCGAGGGGTACGACGAGAAGGCACCGATCGCCCTCAAGCAGATCTGGGATCTCGGCATTCACCACGTCCAGGGCTACTTCTGCGGGGCGGTGGCGTCGACGAGCCTGCAACCGCTCGACCGGCAGATTCAGGAAGAGATCGCAGCCCAGGTAAAAGGAGAACGATGAGCGTCGTCAAGCTTGAGTTGCCGGCGGACGTGCTGAACGAGATAGATCTGCCGTACGAGGGAATTCGTGGGCTGGACGCCCTCACGCTCGCCGTCGAAGGGGTCGCGGTTATGGCCAACCTCGCCACCCTCGCCGCTGTGCAGCCACAACTGGGTGCGTTGGTCGTCGCGATTCGCAACTGGCGGTTGCGCGACAATCGGCAGACTGTCGTGTTGACGGTCAAGGGCCGCGGTATCGACATGCGAATCGACCTGCCGCGCAACGTGGATACCGCGAGGCTGTTGAAGCACCTGCAGCCGATCTTCGAGGAAGAACGGTGACGTGTCTTCTGCGGATCCGGGACTTCATCCACCGGCACGAGCGAGTTGCCATTCCTGACCCCGGCTGTGACGCCACGACAGGTACTACCGCGCCTTCACCATCCGGGCGGTGAGGTCGAGGGCGGCGCGGATCGGGTCGTCGGACCAGCGGCTGGCGAACACGTCGTACAGGCACCAGCCGGCGCGGGCCAGAGTGCGTTGCCGTTCCACATGGGCGTCCACCCCGTCCGGGTGAACGCCGCAGATCACCCCGACCGCGTTCGCGTCGGCGCCGACGCAGAGGTCGATCCGCCAGCGGCCGACCGGGTAGCCGGGGCGTACCGGCACGCCGATCCGGTCGAGTTCGACGGCGACGGCGCGGGCCCACGGCTCGGACGCGGGTGCGTCGGGAGCGCTGGACACCGGCGGCTGTGCGGCGTACCGGAGGTAGTCGGCGACGATGCCGTCGGGGGAGCGCAGCGAGGTGACCACCGTGAGCTGCTTCCGGGCCCGGGTGACCATGACGTTGAACAGGTTCGGGTCGGCCAGGAAGCGGTGTCGGCCCGGCGGGTCGTCGTCGACCAGCCCCAGCGAGACGATCACCACGTCCGCCTCGCTGCCCTGGAACGCGTGCACCGTGCCGGAGCGCAGGCCGAGCCGTTCGATCTCGTCGACGTCGTACGCCGAGAGCAACGCCGCCTCCACCGCGTCGGCCTGCGCGCGGAACGGGCTGATCACCGCGATGCCGCCGCCGGGCGGCTGGGTGGCGAGCTTCCCGACCAGGTCGAGTACGGCGTCCACCTCGGCCTGGTTGACGCCGTCCACCACGGCGGCGTCGGTGGTGGTCAGCACGTCGATGGCGTCGACACGTTCGGTGCGGGGGTGCCGGGTGACCAGCTTGAGCCGGTCGCCGTAGAACCGCCGTGCGGAGAATCCGATCAGGTGCGGCGTGGACCGGTAGTGCTCGCCGAGCCAGGTGACCGGTGCGGCACCGGCCGCCAGGTCGAAGGCGCTGGACCGGCGTACGTCGAGCCGGTCGGCGAAGCGGTCCAGCCCGTGCCGGTGCAGGGTGGCGGTCACGTCCTCGTCGGAGACGAAGGAGACGAACCGTAGTTGGCGCGGGTCACCGGCGACCAGGGCGTGCCGGGCCCGGGCCAGCACCGGGGCGGCCCGCAACTGGTCGACGTGCGCCGCCTCGTCCAGCACGACCAGGTCGAACATTCCGGAGACCGGCGGCAGCAGGTCCTCCACGTCGGCCACCGTGCCCACCCAGAGCGGCAACGCCCGCACCAGTGCCTCGGCGTCCAGCCCGGCGAGCATCTCGCGGCGACGGTTGCGACCGGCCCGCAGGGAGGTGCCCAGGGCTCCGGCGGCACGTCGGCCCTCGCCGGTCCACCGTCGCGCACTGGTGACCTGGTGCCGCAGCGCGGTGCCGACCGCCTCGGCGAGCGCGGCGTCCGCCTCGGCCAGCGCCGACCAGGCGGCCGACAGGTCGGTGC
>NZ_SISL01000002.1:0-70575 GCF_004307965.1 Verrucosispora sp. SN26_14.1
CCTATGTGTATAAGAGACAGCCCCCGGCCCGAGCGCCTCGACGGCCGTCAGGGCGAGCAGCTCCGGTGTGTAGCCCGGGTGCTCCAGCAACCGCGACACGAGCATCCGCAGATCCGGCGTACGCCCGACGAGCCCCGCCTCGATCTCGTCGACCGGCGTCGGTGCCGGTGCGGCCAGGGGGTACGGAGTCGGCTCGGGTGAGGTCGGGGTGGGCTTGCCCGGGGCCGGCTCAGGTCGGGTCGTCTCGACGGAGTCCGGTCGGGTCGGATCCGACTCGGTCGGATCGCTCAGGTCGGCGCCGGTCTGTGCTGCGGCGTTCGGTGGCAGGGTCGGCTCGGCCGGGGTCGGCTCGGCGGCGTTCGGTGTGGGGGTAGGCCCGGCCAGGGTCGGTGTGGGGGTTGCCTCGGCCGGGGTCGGCTCATTGGCCTGCTCTGCTGGGGAGGTGTCGGTGCGGGCCGAGGCGGTCTCCTCGGCCTGGGGCACGGCGTCGTCCGCTCCGACCATGGCGGCAGCTGTGATCCCACCGGCGGCGGTGACCCCGGTCGCCTTCGTCGCGGACTTCCGGCCGGGTGCGGCCTTCGCCGCCGCCTTCCTCGCTGTCTTCTTCACCGGGGTGGCCTCGGCGGAAGCAGCCGCAGCCGGCGTGGCCTTTCTCGGCGTGGCCTTTCTGGCCGCCTTCCGGGCCGGAGCCGCCTGCGTCGCCGCAGTCGCAGTCGCAGTCGCGTCGTTCTGCCCATCGCTGCTCGACGGCGTTCCGGTCGCGTCGTGCTGCTCGGTCCTGTCCGAGGGCGTGTCCGTCGCGTCGTGCTGCCCGCTACCGGTCGACGGCCCGGCGGTCGCTGCCCCAGCGGCAGAGGAATCGGCGGGACCGGTGGCGCCCGATTCCGGCCCGGTCGGCTCAGGTCTCGATCGAGGTGCCTTCTTAGCGGCGGCCCTCCGACGCGGCGGCGCAGGGGTGTCCGAAGACGCGCCGTCCGGACCGTCGGCTCCCCTTTGGGCCGGTTGGCTTCCCTCCGATGCCGGTCCGGCCGCGGGTGCCGGTCCGGCCTCGGCGGGGGGTGCCGGAGCGGCCGGAGGCGTGGGGGTGAACGGTGTCCTGGACGAAGCAGGACGAGTCTGACGGGGCACCGGCTGCTCGGCAACGGGCGGCGGCTGGAAGATCAGACCCGGCGCGGCCTTCGCCTGACGAGGTCGACGCCCGCCCTCGTCCTCCTGCGGCTCCGCGTCGCTCGGGGGCGCCGGAGCCGGAGGCGCTGTGAACGTCGCCTTCGGCAAGCGGCGGCGCGCTTCCCGAGCAGGTTCCGGGTGGTCATGCTCGCGTGGCGACTCCTCCTGCATGTCGATGGAGCGTAGTCGCGATCACGGCGACGCACAGCGCAAGAATCCCCTCGCCGGTCTGCGCGGCGGCGGGTTCCGGTAGTCGCTTTGCCCCCGGACGGGCGGGGCCTGTATCCTCGGGCGCGGTGGTCTGCGGGCCACCAGGGAGACTTCGCCTAGTCTGGTCTATGGCGCCGCACTGCTAATGCGGTTGGGGTCTTAAAGCCCCTCCCGGGTTCGAATCCCGGAGTCTCCGCGCGAAGGCCGGGTGTGTAGACTGGCCGAGCACCAGCGCCCGTAGCTCAACGGATAGAGCATCTGACTACGGATCAGAAGGTTAGGGGTTCGAGTCCCTTCGGGCGCACAAGATCGACAAGGCTCTGACCTGCCATTACGGCGGTCAGGGCCTTGTCTGTTTCTGTCCATGAGGGACGGTTGGCTGCTCGGTGGCTGCTCGTGCGACGAGCATCCCCTGCGTGTCGGACTGTCCGGGGGCGTCCGGGCGGGTCCGTGCGAGCTTGACGATGCCGAACTTTCACCCTCCTCGATCAATCCACGAAAGTTGATCGAATGCGTGGAGGGCGGGGTGGGGTGAGGGCGTGGTTCCGAAATTGGTGCCAGGTTGATCTGCATGAGGACGAAGGGGCGTCAGGGTGGGGCCGATCTCGCCTTGGGTCAGCTTGAGGTTCGGGAACTCGTATCGTTCCCGCATGGCAGCGGCCAGGTCCGCAGTCGGTTGGTCGACCATGACCATGACACCGGATCCGTCGGCGCGGGGTGCCACGGCCGCGACGGCCACTCCTTCGGTCTGCCAGTACGGGATGTCCTTCTTGATGCTGTCCGACACCTCGTTGAGCACGGTGCGTGGATGTTGCGCGTCGGCGAAGGCCACCTGGACTTCCGGGTGTCGAAGGCGCAGACCGGTGTCGATCTCGTCCACTCGTGGCACTGGCACGCGGTGGATCACCAGCGCCGCTCCATCGGCGCTCATGCCTGAGTACGAGATAGTGGGATAGGTGCGTTCGGCGTCCCGGATCAGCAGTTCTCGCGGTGTGTCACCGAGAGTCGTGGAGGGCGTCGTCAGAAGTTCCCGGTTTTGGGCCGGTTTTGGCCGCGCCGGCTGTCCAAGATCGTTGGCTTCGGATCCGGCGCACCCTGCTGTCGCCGCCAGGAAGCTGGCTGCTGCGACCAAAGCCGATTCGTTGCATACGCATGGCAAGACTCAGCGTAGCTGCGGACCTGCCGTCGGGCCACATCGATGTGTGGCCCGACGGCGGGGTCATCGGGTCAGCTGGTGGCGATGGTCAGGTTGAAGTGCGACAGGATGCTGCCGATATTGATGTGCAACGCGACCCGCGAGCACACGCGCCCGGTGTAGTCATATCCCTGGCAGGTGCCCTCGAACTGCGGCCCGGTCGCGACAGCGCTGATGATGCCAACGCCCTGAAACCGCCGGTGTTGTAGCCGATCGTCGGGCCGGGCTGAGGCGGTGCGGCCGTCAACTCGCCTGGTTGATCCGGTTCCAGGCCTTGTATGCCATCCAGGCGCCGCCAATAACAGCCCAGCACGCGAGCGCGCGCAGTCCGAACAGGAGAACCAATGCCATCCCGCCCGCGTCCTTGAGCCGGTCGGCCAGCCCGGTGAAGAGGACGACGAGCAGCGCGGCGCCAGCGACCGCCAGGAAGATGCCGGCCACCGTGCGGCTCTTCCGAGTCCGTTCGCGATTGTGGCTGTTCGTCATGCGTGCCAGCTTGGCGTAGAACCCAGGCGGGGACAACAGCGCGGGCGCCGCCGCGTGTGTCACCGACCCTGCTGGCCAGCGACAACGCGGAGTTGAGCCATCTGGGCGTACCCATATATCGGGCCACCGCGCGGGCGGGTGCCGTCCTGCCGACAGGACGGCTCAGCGGCGCCGGCGTGGCCCGTCCGAGGGTTGACCCTTGAACACCCGTACCGCGTCGCGCAGTCAGGCCGCATGGATCCGGACCAACTCCGGGCGGTGGTGCGTCCCGTGTTCACACCCGCCCGCGCTGGCGATTGGCCGCCATCCCCACACCGCTTGACCTGCAGTTAGCCCTGGTCGCACAGCGCTGCCGGTTGACGCGTGTCGGGTGCTTCTGTTGAACTGCATCGATTTCTGAGGCGCTTCACTCATTGGCGAGCCTCCATGCCTTGTCATCAGGTAGTGCGATCACGCGGGAGGCGGCTAATGGGTGCGGCTGACGGTCTTGAAGCGCCATCGGCGACACCGCTCACTGGAGCGTCGGGGGCCGAGGTGGGGAATGCGGGTGAGCAGAACGATCATCCGCGGCTGGCGTGGAAGGCATTGCTGACGCTCGCCATCGCCATCGCTGTTCCGCTCCTGCTCACCGTTGGCCGGTACGGACTGAGCGATGAGGAGTACTACTTCATCTCCGCAGGTCGACACCTGGACTGGGGCTACGCCGATCAGCCCCCGCTGGTGCCACTGGTCGCGCGACTGATGGACACGATTGCGCCTGGGTCGACCTTCATGATGCGTCTGCCCGACGTGTTCCTCTTGATGGCCGGGGTGTTGCTGGTCGGTCAACTCGCGCGGGAGTTCGGCGCACGTGGCAGAGCGCAGTTCCTGGCCGCGTGTGGGTACTCGGTGGCGTTCCTGCCCTCGGGCTGCGTCTTGGACACCGATACGTTCAGCGACACGTTGTGGCTGGTGATCATGCTGCTCGTGACCCGCTGGGTCCGGCTGTACCGGCAGGGCCGAGCCATCGACGTCCTGTTGATCTGGGCGGGAGTGGCTACCGCTGTTTCGTTGCAGGTCAAATTCCAGGTCCTCATTCTGTGGGCGGCGATTGTGCTGGCGGTCCTGGTGGCCGGTCCGCAGGACATGCTGCGCCGCCGCGCGCTGTGGATCGGCTTCGGTATCGCCGGACTGACTGCGATCCCGACGATGGCCTGGCAGGCTACGCACGGCTGGCCGCAACTGCGGATGACCGGCGTGCTGGCCGCTGAGAACCTCTGGTTCTTCGGTCCATGGTGGACCTTTTTCACGTATCTGTTGCTCATGACGGGGATGGGGATCGGGACCGTTCTGGCCATCATCGGCTTGTGGAAACTTTTCCGCTGGCCGGGCCTGCAGGACTTCCGCTTCCTTGGCTGGACCAGTGTGCTCGTGATCGCGCTGGTCTTCGTCACCCGAGGGCGGTTCACGTATGCGATCGGGGTATTCCCGCTGCTCTACGCAGCCGCCGCCGTATACGTGCAGAGCAAACGGCCGGCGTGGTGGTGGCGATGGACGGTGAGCCTGCCGATCGTCGCCCTGTCGTTTTTCCCGCCCGTGACGGAGATGAATTGGAAGCCGGAGTCGTCGATCACGCAGCCGCAGACCAAAGCCGAACTGCTCAGTCGTCTTCAGGATGTCAGGATGCTCGGCTGGCCTGAGTACACGGATTCCGTGTCCCGCGCGTACCACTCGCTACCGCCTGAGGTGGCTGCTCGGGCCACCATCGTGACGCAGCATTTCGGGCAGGCCGGCGTGCTCGAGGTGCTCGGGACCCGAGAACCGTACAACCTGCCCAAGCCGTACAGCGCCAGCCGGGGCTTCGGTTACTTCGACCGACCGAAGGGGCAGGTCGGCACGGTGATGTGGGTGGGCGGTTCCGAGGAGGACTTACGGGCGCACTTCCGCGACGTTCGTCAAATCGGTGAGGTGACGGCCAGAGTGAACCCGGAGCTCGGCACCGCCATCTGGTTGTGCGAGGCGAGTGAACTGCAGTGGTCCGAGCTGTGGCCGCAGATCCAGAGTTTGCAGGTGATCTGATCCCTTTGCGTCGCCCCTGTACGAGCCAGGGGTGGGACCTCCCGCAGATGAAGGCGCGGCCGGCGGACAGCTGACGTCGACTTTGGTTTCGGGATCTTGAACTGGGGGCGCTGTGACAGTTGCAGATCATTGCTACGCAGACACCATGACTGTCGACGCGCTCGGCGGCCGGATCACCGTCGACTGGTCCACCGAGGGTGTGGTGGTTCCAGCCGGCCTGATCGCCGCCTGTGTCACCGGCGTGGTCACCGTCGCGGGTGCGGAAAGGCTGGTGGAGCCGGGCGAGAACCTGGCGGATCAGATCGTCGCCGTCATCATCGGTTCCAAGCGCACCCGGTTCGCGCCGAGGCCGGATGCTGAGGGGCGGGCGCTCATCCGAAGCCGGGTGGCGGCGGCCGTGGCTGAGGGGGCTCCCGTGCCACTGGTCACGATGTGGGGAGCCATCAAGCACTATGTGCTGGACGAGGACCAGGAAATCGACCTGGCCGAGGTTTTCGCCGCGCTGCGGTTGGCCCAGGTGGTCCGGGACATCGAAGCGGTCTACCCGCCCGGAGCCCGCCTCGACGTGGTCATCGAGGACTTCGGGGTCTGGTACGAGGACGCCTACGGGTTCTCGGCCGACGTTCAGGCGTCGGTCCATGACGGCTCGCACCGGTACGCGCAGGCGCTTACCGACCTGTTGCGGACCGTCGCCGGGCCGGCGGTCCGTACGCACGTCTTCTTCGACCTGGTCAGGACCGATTACCGGATGAGCATCGCGCAGGCGGAGCGTAACCGCGAGTTGCTACTGGCCTACTGGAACGCCGACGGCGCAGAGGAGAGTGAGGCGTATCTGGCGTTGCGTGCGGCGGGCTGGAACGGTGAGATCATCTCCGAGACCCGCGCCCACTATCTGCGCAGGCTGGCGACGCTGTATCCCACCGAGGGGACCGCGCAGCATGTGGAGCGGATCGTCCGCTATCTGAGCATGGTGCTGTTGTATCAGCAGGTGGGGCTGCTTCGCGCCGTCAGCCCGGCCGGGATCCGGTTGGCGTTCTATGCTCCTGCACCCGGCCCGGCGAAGGAACGCGCGGTGGGCCGCGTGCACCTGAGGGCGTTGCCCAAGGACCTGTGTTCGGCTGCGGTGCCGCCGTGGACATCGAAGGGTTGCCTGGTACTCGACGAGGACGGTTCGATGCGTCCTCGGGTAGAGAGTTTCCGGGAACTTTCCGAGGCCGGGTACACCTACCACCGGGGGTTCCTGCGGCTGAGGAACGGCGACGCCGGTGTGCGGGTGCGGATGGATGTGGTGCGCCGCGACGGGGGGCCGGGACGGCCGCTGATGTTGAAACAGTACCGCTGACGAAGGGGCCTCCCGCCAGCACGAGACAGACACCGAAGGCACCGGGCCAGCTGTGGAGTCGCGCAGCGGCCCGGTGCATTGTTCAGGCGTTGGTGGCAACCCTGCGGTACTCGTCGGCGAGCGCCACCAGGCGAGGCACGAACTCGTTCGGTGACGGCTGCGCCTGGAACTCCATCTGCAACCGCTGGGCCCCGGTGCGGAACGACGGCTCGGTCAGCAACCGCAGCAGGCTCTCCCGGATCGCTGAGCCGGTCGCCTGACTGGCGGGGATCGTCAGTCCGGCGCCCATCTCGGCGAGCCGGTCGGCGATCAGCGGCTGGTCGGTGTCCCACGGCACGCAGAGATGCGGCAGGCCATTCAGTGCGGCGGTGGCGAGGGTGCCTACTCCGGCGTGGTGGATGACCGCGGTGCAACTCGGTAGGAGGGCCTGTAGCGGCACGTATGACACCAGATGGGCGTTCTCCGGAATCTCCGTGAGCTTCGCCTGTTCCTCCTCGACGATCGAGGCGACGACCTCGATGTCGAGATCCGCCAACGCGTCCAGTGTCTCCTGCACGTCGATGGGATATCCCGTGCCACGGTCGTTGATGGTCAGGCCCATGGTCAACGCGACCCGGGGCCGGGATGGCGGCCGCCACAGCCACGCTGGCACCTTGGCCGCGCCGCCGTAGGGGGTGTAACGCAGCGACTCGTAGTGTCCCTTGCCCTGCAGGTGCAGCGACGGCGGCAACAGGTCGATGGTGAACTGGCCGCGGATCAATTCCTCGCGGGTGGCGTCGGTGTCGACCAGGCCGTACTTGCGGCCGTACCCGGCGACCCAGTCGCCGAGCGGGTCCTTCCGGGTGTCCTCGGGCTGCTGCGCGGACAGCCGACGGAAGTGGTCGCGGGTGATGGCGTACACGTCGGTGCCGATCAGCAGGCGGGCGTGTGCGGCACCGCACGCGACGGCGGCCACGGCTCCGGCAAACGTGACCGGCTCCCAGATCACCAGGTCCGGCTGCCAGTACCGGGCGAACATCACCAGGTCACCGATCATCGGCATGTTGCTGACCTTGTGCCAGCGGGTCACGTTGCGTTCGTACCCATCGACCAGGTCCTCCCAGGTCACCTCACCGGCCGGTTTCGCCGCCGCGCCGTACGGGACCGGCCAGCCGGCGCCGTCCAGCGTCAGCCAGTCATCGACTTCGAGCTCGCGAACCCGGCCCATGGTGTCCCACAGGTCGCGGTCCCGGCCGATCGGCACCGCGGTCAGCCCCGCCTGGGTGACCGTGTCGACGAATCGCGGCTGCACGGCCACCCGTACCTCGTGCCCGGCCGTCCGCAGCGCCCAGGCCAGCGGCGCGAGCAGCATGAAGTGCGTCTTTTCGGGATAGGTGGTGAACAGCACGCGCATGGCGTTTCCCCTCGTGGTCGTCGATCGGTCGGTGGTGACGAGCTCACCCGGGGCGGTGCGCGTCGACCAGTTCCACCAGCCGCTGCACCACCGAGTTCGGTGACGGTAGGGCCCCGATCTCCCGGCGCAGCGCCGCCGCCCGTACCCCGAAGTCCGGCTCATCGAGCAACCGCTGCACCGCCTCCCGAACCTGTTCGCCGGTCGCGGTACCGGCGTCCAGCGACAACGCCGAGCCCTGCGTGGCGAACCGGCGCGACAGCTCCGGCTCGTCGAAGTCCCAGGGCAGGTGCAGCTGCGGTACCCCGCAGATCGCGGTGGTCAGAGCGGTGCCCGGCCCCGCGTGGTTGACCACGGCGGCGCAGCTCTGTGCGAGGGGGTGCAGAGGCACCCAGGGCAGCACGCGTGCGTTGGCCGGCACCCGGGTGAGTTTGCCCCGTTCGCTGGCGGCGACCGTGGCGACGAGTTCCACGTCCAGTCCGGCGAACTGGTCCAACAGGTCCTGGAGGTTCACTTTGTATCCGCCGAACACGTCGGTGGCGGTGATGCCCAGGGTGACCGCTACCCGGGGCCGGTCCGGCGGCCGGCGCAGCCAGTCGGGAACCACGGTGGTCGCGTTGTACGGTACGTACCGCATCGGCACGTACTCCAGGTCGGCCTTCATCCGCAACGAGTCCGGCAGTTGGTCGACAGTGAACTGCCCGGTGATCAGATCCTCGTCGTAGGCGAAGTCGTACCGCCGCGCGTAGGACTCCAGCCAACCGGCGAGTGGGTCGGGCCGCTCGTGCGCCGGGTCCGGCGTCAACGCCAGGAAACGTTCGCGGGCGACCCCGAACACGTCGATGCTCCAGAGCAGACGGCCGTGTGCCGCGCCGCTCGCCTTCGCCGCGATCGGACCGGCATACGTCGACGGTTCCCACAGCACCAGGTCCGGCCGCCATTGGCGGGCGAATGTCACCAGCTCGGCGAGCATGGGGAAATTCTCCAGCTTGTGCCAGGTGTGCAGCAGGAAGTCGTACCCGTCGCGCATCGCAGCCCAGTCCAGCCTCGCCGGATCCCGCGCGGCGGCGTTGTACGGATCGGGCAGGCCCTCGCGGTCATCCTCGTTCTGCTCCGGGTCGAGCTCCATCATTCGCTCGGTGGGCCGCCGACGGTCCCGCCCGACGGACACCGCGGTCAATCCGGCCCGGGTGATGGTGTCGCAGAAGAACGGCTGGCTGGCCACCCGGACGTCGTGACCCGCGGAGCGCAGCGCCCAGGCCAACGGCACCATCGAATAGAACAGCGTCTTCTCGGGATAAGTGGTCATCAACACGCGCATGGGTGTCGCCCTTCGGTACGTCACGCTGTCACCGTTCGCCGAGGCGGGCCGGCGCTCGCCCCGTGTCGGGCCGGATCAGGATCTCTTCCAGGGTCGACGCCAAGGCCCGGACATGTGGCGGACGCACCGCGCTCCGGTGATCACCCGGCACCCGGTGGATCGTGACACCGCCATCGGCCAGCCGCCTCCACTGCGCCAGGTACTCGTCCAGCCGGTGGCCCACGATCGGCTGGTAGCGCTCGGTGGCCAGTTCCTCGCACAGGATCAGGTCGACCTGGCCGGGGTACTGCGGGAACCGGTAGTCCAGGCGTACCTCGAGCAGCCCGCGCCAGGCACGTAGCCGCTGCGCCCAGGCGTCGCCGAGGCCGGCCTCGTCGGCGAGCGCGGTGGCCAGCGACTCGGCGTCTTCGGCGACGTTGCGCAGCACCGCGAGCAGTTCGTCGTGCACGTCGCGGCGCTGCCCGTCGTCCGGCGGCCCGTCCCGTAGCGCGGTGAAGTACCGTTCGGCGCGCCGGAACACCGCGACGTTGTGCAGGAGGGCTGCGTCGTCGCGCAACGCGGTGTCCACCGTCGGATCCAGCAGGATCAGCCGCACCTGTTCGCCCTCGGCGTGCAGCCGCGACGCCATTGCCCAGGCGATGCCGCTGGAACCGCACCAGCCGAGCAGGTGGTAGGGGCCGGCCGGTTGCGCCGCCCGCATCTCGGCGAGGTAGACGCCCGCCAGTTCGGCGACAGTGCGCGGACCGGGCGGCCCGCCGTGCAGCCCTGGCCACTCGAACGCGGCCAGCGGACGCTCCGGCGCCAGGGTGTCGGCGAGGTCCAGGTACCACTGCGCGCTGCCACCGCCCGGGTGCAGGCAAAACAGTGGCGTACGCGAGCCGGACGTGCTGAGCCACACCAGTGCCGACTCGTCGTGGGTTCGGCTGTCCGCGGCGACCGCGGCGACCGCGGCGACCGCGGTGGCCGCCACCCCGCGGACGGTCCGCCGGGTGAGGAAGTCGCGAAAGGTGACCCGCAGCGCGTGCGCCTGCCGTAACCGCTCGATGATCCGCACCGTCATCAGGGAATGGCCACCGAGGGCGAAGAAGTCGTCGTCCCGGCCGACCCGGTCTATGCCGAGGGCACTGGCCCAGACCTGGGCCACCGCCTCCTCAGCCGGACTGGCCGGCGGGGCGTACGGCGTCAGTGTGGACCGGCCGCGCTCGGGAACCGGCAGGGCGGACCGGTCCACCTTGCCATTGGGCAGTCGGCGGAACGAGTCCAGCACCACCAGATGGGTCGGCACCATGTACTCCGGAAGGTGCCTCCCGGCGTACGCCGACACCTGTGCCGCGCTGGTGCCGGGCCGCAGCAGCAGATACCCGGCGAGCTGCGGCTCGCCCGCCGGGCCGGGAACCGGATGCGCCACCGCGGCGCGGACCCCCGGGTGCCGAGCGAGCGTCGTCTCCACCTCGCCCAACTCGACCCGGTGGCCACGCACCTTGAGCTGGTGGTCGCGGCGGCCGATGATCTCGATCTGCCCGTCCGGCAACCACCGGCCCAGATCTCCGGTGGCGTACATCCGTGCTCCGGTCTCGGACGCGTACGGGTCAGGCCGGAACGCCGCCGCGGTCAGCTCGGACCGATTCAGGTAGCCGCGGGCCAGCCCGGAGCCGCCGATCCAGATCTGGCCGGTGACCCCGGGCAGGACCGGGTCGAGCTGGTCGTCGAGCAGGTACACGGGGGTGTTCGCGGCCGGCTGCCAGGCCGGGGCGGCGGCTCCGGTGAGGCGGGTGCCGAAGCAGAACACCGTGCCCTCGTTCGGCCCGTACATGTTCCACACCTGCGCCTCGGTGGCGCGCAGCCGATCCAGCAGGTCGCCACTCATCGCCTCACCGCCGGACAACAAGCGGAACCCGGCCGGCGGGGTCCACCCGCACTCCAGCAGCATCCGCCAGGTGGTGGGCGATGCCTGCATGAAGGTGGCCCCGCTACGGCGTAGCAGGTCGGCCAGTGATCGGGGGTCCCTGGCGAGGTCCTCGGCGGCCAGCACGAGTCGGGCTCCGGTGGTCAGGGCGAGGAAGATGGCCAGCTGGGCGACGTCCGTGGTCATCGGCACGACGACGACGAGGACGTCGGCGGCGGAAAGCGTCACGTTGCGGCGCATGCTGGCGACCCGGTCGGCGAGTGCCGTGTGCCGGGCCATCACACCCTTAGGTGTGCCGGTGGAGCCGGAGGTGTGCACGACGTAGATCAGATCGTCGGCCCCGCTGCGGATGGGGTCCGCCGAGCCGACGACATCGGGTACCTCAGCCGGGGAGAGCACCGTGGCTGGCCCGCCCGGCAGGGACCAGGAGGTGGCGTCGCCGACGACGAGCGTGCGCACCTCGGCTTCGCGCAGCATCGTGACCAGTCGTTCGGCCGGGTGTTGGGGGTCGACCGGCACGTAGACGGCACCGGCGTGCAGGATCCCGAGGACAGCGGCGACGAGCTCTGCCTCCCGGGGCATGGCAACGCCGACCAGCGCGCCCCGCCGTACGCCCGCAGCGGTCAGCGCGACCGCCCACGCCCTGGCGCGGCGGTCCAGCTCACGGTAGGTCAGGCAGTAGGGGCCAGCCTGGACGGCGACGGTGTCCGGGGTGTTCCGCGCCTGGCCCGCAACGGCCTCGTGCACAGCCTCGCGTGGTGCGGGGATCTGCGGCGCGCGGCCCATCGACAGGAGCCGGCGGCGTTCGGCGGGTGGCAGCAGTGAGGCACCGGTGCTGCCGTCGGGGTCGGCGGCCATCGACATGAGCGCGAGGCGGTACATCCGCGCGAGCACCGCGGCGCGCTCCGGCCCCATGACGCACCGCCGCGCGGTCAGCACCAGGTTGCTGCCGCGAACCGACACCCGGACGGCGGCGTGGGTGTGCGCCGCGGCGCCGTCCGGGTCGAAGAGGACAGCGGTGTCCTCGCTGGTCAGGGGCCCTGGTATGTCGACTGCGGAGGCGTCGCGGACCGCCACCACCAGGGTCCGCCAGGTCTCCGCGACCGGGGCCAGGAATGAGGCGACGCCGTGCGGGCGTGCGATCGAGGTCTGGTAGGGCACCGGTCCGGTGACCGCGCGCCAGACCGCCACATGAGCGGCCAGCACCGCGGTATGCAGTGGTCCATCCGACCCCACCAACTTCCATAGCTCAGGTTCTATGTCATGGAAGGGTGTGCTGACCGTGACGGGCGGCCCGTCTTCGTCCTCGCCCCACGTCGCGGGAACGACGAGCCGGTCGGCCTGCATGTTCAGTCGCTGGTCCGGTTGGAGGCCTGGGGTTCGGCCGGCGCGGTGGCGACCGGAGGTGTGCCGTCGGCCGTAGCGGCTAGGCGATCGGTCCCGGCGGATGCGGCCTCCGGAGAGGTCGGCTCGCCGGTACCGGCCGCCGCCGGCGGCGGCGTGACGCCTCGGGCCAGCGCGTCGTCCTCCTGAGCCATCCGAATGATGAACAAGCCGACGTCGCGGAAAGTGGTGCCCTCGAAGCCCTCGAGCCGCTCCAGGAGCTTCATCTGGAGGGTGTTCTCCAGCTCCAGCAGGATTTGCACCATGGAGAAGGAGTCCAGGTCGTAAAGGCTTTCCGGCTTGGGCACGTCCGGCTGCTCCGCGCAAATCATCTCCGCAGTTGTCCGGACGACCGTCTCCATCTCGTCGACAAAGGCGTCGTCGACCTCGGTGCCCTGCTTCAGATGCGCGACCAGCTTCGGGTCGACGCTTGTCATCATGCCGGTGTCCGTCATATCGAGATGAGCCCTTCTGATGGTCGAAGGGTGCCGACACTAGCCACGCCGTTCCGTGCCGGTCAATAGAGGAGAGGCGCTCGGCAATGCGTTGCCAGGTATTCGTCGCGGGGCTAGGGTCTGGATCCGTCCCGTATTTCTTCCGTCTCGCCGGCGGGACGGCTGCTGTGTTCGCACGGCCGAGGCTTTACCCGAAAAGCGAGGGTGACCAGGCATGTTATTCCCGTACCTCGAAACTCGACGGATCTCGCTGCGCCCGGCGACGGGCAAGGACGCGATGAAGATCTACGACATCCTGTTCCGGTTGGGGCGGGTGCAGCTGCCGATGTTCGAGGCCTTCAACGAGTCCTTCGGGCGCGGTTCGTCGGCATCGTTCGTCATCATGCGAAAAGACGACGGCGATGTGGTCGGGAACGCCACCCTGTCGGAGTTGTCACCGGCCGGGCATGTCCGTGCCGACGTTCATGTCCAAGCGGGCGAGGAGGAGGGCGTGAGCGCGGACGCGAATGCGTTGACGGCCAATTTTGCCTTTTCCATGTGGCGGACCCGGAAGGTCTACTTCCACTCCACCGATCCGGACCCCTGCAGTCTGGGATTCGGGCTCGAGCACTCCGCGATGGTTCAGGTGGAGGCCGTGCTCACCGATTACGTCTACTTCTATGGGAGGCGTTGGGACGTCCATATTTTAGCGATGTACAGGGATCAATGGAACACGCTCGGGGTTGACCTGCTGAAGCAGATCGTCTAAAACCCGCGCCCCGGAGGTGAGGTGCTGAGATGACCCTTTATGTGTGGGGTTACCTGTCCGAGTACGAGAAGGAGCGCGCCGACATCCTCGACGCTGTCGACACCGTCTTCCGCTCGGGGAAGTTGGTGCTCGGTCCGAGCGTCGAGGCGTTCGAGCGAGAGTTCGCCGCCTATCACGGCGTGCCGCACTGCGCGGGCGTGGACAACGGCACCAACGCCATCGTCCTCGGCCTGCGCGCGCTGGGCGTGGGCCGTGGCGACGAGGTGGTGACCGTGTCGAACACGGCCGCGCCGACGGTGCTGGCGATCGACGCGGTCGGCGCCACGCCGGTGTTCGTCGACGTCGACCGCGACACGTACCTGATGAACGTCGAACGGGTCGAGTCCGTCATCACCGAGCGCACCAGGTGCCTGCTGCCGGTGCACCTCTACGGCCAGTGCGTGGACATGGCACCGCTGGAGGCGGTGGCCGCGAAGCACGGCCTGCCGATCCTGGAGGACTGCGCGCAGGCGCACGGCGCCCGCCACCACGGCCGGATCGCCGGCTCGATGGGCAGGGCCGCGACGTTCTCGTTCTACCCCACCAAGGTGCTCGGAGCGTACGGCGACGGCGGTGCGACGATCACCGCTGACCCCGAGGTCGACGCGAACCTGCGCCGGCTGCGCTACTACGGCATGGAGAAGGTCTACTACGTCGTAGAGACCCCGGGCTACAACAGCCGGCTCGACGAGGTGCAGGCCGAGATCCTGCGACGCAAGCTGACCCGGCTGGACGACTACGTGAGTCGCCGCCAGGTGATCGCCGCCAGGTACGCCGAGGCGTTCGCCGACACCGACCTGGTGACGCCGGTGACCGCGCGTGGCAACGAGCACGTCTACTACGTGTACGTGGTGCGCCACCCGGCCCGCGACCGGATCATCGAGATGCTGAAACAGCACGATATCGCCTTGAACATCAGTTATCCGTGGCCGGTGCACACGCAGTCCGGGTTCGCCCATCTCGGGTATGGGAAGGGTTCCCTGCCGGTGACCGAGGAGGTGGCCGACCAGATCTTCTCGCTGCCGATGTTCTCCTCGCTCAGCGACGTCGACCAGGAACGGGTCATCGACACCGTCTGCGCTGTGTTGGCGAAGGTCTGACATGTCCACCTCGGCGTTTGAGACCTGGTGGGCGGAGCGGCTGGCGGCTGGGCAATTCGTAGTCGAGCGGATCCCGTTCGCCCAGCTCGACGCGTGGAACTTCGAACCGAGTACCGGCAACCTCGCGCACACCAGCGGACGCTTCTTCACCGTGGAGGGGCTTCAGGTCCGCGACGCCGGGGTGGACACCTGGTCCCAACCCATCATCAACCAGCCCGAGATCGGCATCCTCGGCATCCTGGTGAAGGAGTTCGACGGGGTCCTGCACTGCCTGATGCAGGCGAAGATGGAACCCGGGAACATCAACACGTTGCAACTGTCGCCGACCGTACAGGCCACCCGCAGCAACTACACCAAGGTGCACCGCGGGACCAGCACCCGCTACCTGGAGTACTTCGCCGGTCCTCGTCGCGGTCAGGTCCTCGTCGATGTACTGCAGTCCGAACAGGGCGCCTGGTTCTGGCGTAAGCGCAACCGCAACATGGTCGTGCTCGTCGGCGGCGACGTGCCGCTGCACGACGACTACCGGTGGCTGCCACTCACCGAGGTGCGAGCGCTGACCCGGGTGGACAACCTGGTGAACATGGATGCCCGGACCGTGCTGTCCTGCATGCCGTTCGAGCTGCCGGACGATCAGGCGCCGAGCGGCGACGACTTCCGCGACGCCCTGATCCGCTCGTTCCAGGTCCAGTCCGGCGCCCGGGGGGCGGAGCTGCACACCGCCGGGGAGATCCTTAGCTGGTTCACCGAGACGAAGACCCGCTTGGACTGGACGGCACGGTTGGTGCCGCTGGCCAAGGTGACCGGCTGGACGCAGACCGCGGACCAGATCGGCGATCTCGACGACCGGCAGTTCCGGATCATCGCGGTGTCGGTCGAGGCCGGCACCCGGGAGGTGCGGCGGTGGACCCAGCCGCTGCTGTATCCACGGGGCGAGGGCCTGGCTGTTTTCGTCGTCCGGCCGATCCGTGGTGTGCTGCACCTGCTGGTCCAGGCCCGCCCCGAGCACGGACTGATGGACCTGGTGGAGATGGCGCCGACAGTGCACCTGTTGCCCGGTGCGGACGCCGACCGGCTGCCGGACGAATTCCTGCACGACGTGCTGGCCGCCGGCTCGGCTCGTACCCGGTACGACGCCGTCCTGTCGGAGGAGGGCGGCCGTTTCTACCACGCCCTCACCCGATACCAGGTGGTGGAGGTGGGCGATGACGTGCCGATCGAGGTACCCCCGAACTACTGCTGGATCACGGTGCGGCAGCTCGGTGACCTGCTACGGCACGGGCACTACCTGAACATCGAGGCCCGCAGCCTGCTGGCCTGCCTGCACAGCCTGTGTTGAGAGGAACCCTCGATGCGCTTCCTGTTCACCACGGGCCCGCTGCGGGGGCACCTGTATCCGCTGGTGCCGTTGGCGTGGGCGGCCCGGGCGGCCGGGCACGAGGTGCTGGTCGCTGCGCCGGACAGCTTCCTGCCAGTGGTGCTGGAGTCGGGGCTGCCGGCCACGGCCTCCGGACCGGCGGCCGATTTCGTGGACCTGGTCGCCGTCGGCGAGAGCGGCGGGTACGGGGCGGCGCCGACGGGCGTCGACGCGCATCGCTACCGGCACGGGATGGCCTTCGGCCGGCTGGCCGCCGGGGCCCTGCCCGGCACCCGGGCGCTGGTCGAGTCCTGGCGCCCGCATCTGGTGGTGAGCGAACGGGCCGAGTTCGCCGGTCCGGTCGCGGCCGCCGCAGCTGAGGTGCCGTCGGTCACCTATCACTGGGGGGTGGCGACGCTGAGCGAGTACCGTTCTGCGGCCCAGGTGGTGCTGGCGCCGCAGTTGGCCGCGCTGGGCCTGCCCGGGCTGCCGGAACCGACCGAGGTGCTCAACCCGTGGCCGAGCGCGATGCGACTGCCGCACGCCGTGGGGCACCAGTCGATCCAGGACCTGGCGTACAACGGTACCGTCCGCCTGGTCGACTGGATGTTCCGCGACCGCACCCGGCCCCGGGTCTGTGTCACGTTCGGCACCATCGCGCCGCGCCTGCGGACGTCCGGCGCCGCCATGATCGTGCCGCTGCTGCGGGCGCTGGAGGAACTCGGTGTCGAGCTGCTGGTGGCCGGTGACCCGGCGGCGGTGACCGGTTGGGCCGGCGCCGAGTCCGGGACGCACTGGATCGGACGGCTGCCACTGGCCCAGGTGTTGCCCGGCTGCGACGCTGTGGTCAACCACGGCGGACACGGCTCGGTGCTCACCGCTCTGGGCGCCGGTTGTCCGCAACTGATTCTGCCGCAGTTCGACGATCAGTTCGACAACGCGGTCGCGGTTTCCGGGACCGGCGCGGGCCTGGGGCTGGCCCCGGACAAGACCAGCCCGGAACTCGTGGCGGAACTGATCTCGGGCCTGATCGAGGCGCCCTCCTACCGGCAGGCGGCCGTCGAGGTCGCAGCCGACATCGTCGCGCAGCCCTCGCCCGCCGAGGTCGTGGACCTGCTGGCGAAGCTCGCCGTCTGACCCCTACTACGTAGCCGGAGCGTGCTTGCATATGTTCGAGTCGACCCAGATCACCGAGCTGGCGGTGTCGGACGCCTACCGGATCACCCCGATGAAGCATCCCGACCTGCGCGGGAACTTCTTCGAGGCGTACCGAGCGGACGTGCTGTCCAAGGTGATCGGCTACCCGTTCGTCCTGGAGCAGGGCAACTATTCGCTGTCCCGCCGCAACACCCTGCGGGGCATCCACAGCACCACCGTCCCGCCCGGTCAGGCGAAGCTGGTCACCTGCGTCCGCGGCGCGGTTCTGGACGTCGTGGTCGATCTGCGGGTCGGGTCACCGACGTTCGGGCGCTACGACGTCGTGCCACTGGACGAGGACTCCGGCGTCGCCCTGTACCTGGCCGACGGCCTGGGCCACGCGTACCTCGCGCTGACCGACGACGCGTGTATGAGCTACCTGTGCTCCAAGACGTACGAGCCGGGCACGATGATCGAGGTCAGCCCGCTGGACCCGGACATCGGGATCCCGTGGGGTTTCACCGAGCAGCCGATCATGTCCGAGAAGGACCGCGACGCGCCCACCCTCAAGGAGGCCGAGGCGTCCGGCCGACTGCCCACCTACGCCGACTGCCTGGCGCACTACGCCGCGCTCAGGGGCGGAGGGTGAGGTCCACCCGTCCGAGCGGCTGCGTTCGCTGAGCATCCGATCGCCGGTCGGCTCGTCCGGGTACGACCGCACCCACGTCGAACGGGGGCACGCCAGCGGCGCGCCCCCGTTCGACGTGGGTGGTCACTCGTAGTCGTACTGTTCCAGCAGGTCGCCGAACTGCTCGGTGAACCGGGCCAGGTTGCGCTCCGAGAACCGCTCACGCCAGCCGCCGCTGCGCCCCTTGTAGAAGCTCCAGGAGTCGGGGTTGTAAACCTTGTCGGCGACCGCCTCCGCGTCCCGGTTGGAGCCGATGTGCCGCAGCACGCGGTCGATGGCCTCGACCTGGCTTCGTCGGGAACCGCCGCCGCGTGGGCCGATCAGGTCCTCGTAGCGGACGTTGCAGACCTTGGGGTGGTGATAGAGCCAGAGCGCCTTCTCGAACTGGTCCCGAGCCAGGAACGACGGATCGCGCAGCGCGTAGTCGATCTTTTCGTCCCAGGTCGGCTTGCTGGCCAGGATCGTGCTGAAGATATCGGCCTCGTAGAAGTTGCCGTATCCCTCCCGGGTGCGGCCCTCCAAGAAGTTGATCATCGATATGACGGCGTCCCTGGGGTCGCGGTAGTTCAACACCAGCGGAGGGCTCTCCGTCTCCACCCATTCGCTGAGGAAGCTGCCGTCGACCCGGTGGATGTCCAGCTCGTGGAACATCCAGCAGAGCCCGGCCGGGGTGTCGGCGAACCGGGTGTACGGCAGGTAGGAGTTGCTGACGATCGTCTCGGCGAAGTCGATCCGGGTCTGCCCGTAGCGGTTCACCACCTGCTGACCGAGGCGCTGATACCAGTGCCAGACCAAGGCGCTCCAGGCGTCTTCGGCCCGGTCGGTGAACGCCTTGTCGCCACCCGCTTCACCGCGCAGCGAGAGCAGATCGTCGTACTCGGTCTTCGACAGCACCAGCGCCGCGATCGACCGCAGTTGCTCGTCGTCGAACTGCGGAACGGTATGTGGTGCCGGCCGGGGAACGCCGACGATCCGGTAGTCGAGCTCCAGCATCAACTCCTGTATGAGGTGCGTGCCGGACTTCTGAAACGAGATCACCATCGCCCGTGGCGCGCGGGTCATCGCGGCGGCTCCTGTCGGTTCGCGCGGTAAAGGATGTTGTCGCTCCAGACCAGATCGAGACCGCCCCAGCTCAGCGCGGCGGCGACGTCGGCGAGCGGTCCGGTGTCGGCCGGGACGGCGTCGGTGGCGCACAGCGCCGGAATCCCGCTCCACTTGTGGTATTCCCGGACCACGGTCGAGAGCGTGGGGTCGTCGTCCATGCTCACCGTCTGTACCCGGAGCGGCCCGGGACCGCCGTCGGCCAGGCCTGGCAGCCGGTCGGCCCATTCGTCGCGTAGCCGGTGCTCGAAGCGTACGTAGGGGTCGGGGATACCCGGGGCGAAGACGTCCGGCACGTCCCGTTCGAGGCAGAGCGCCGTGACCGTGGTGCCCGTCGGGTCCCCTCGGAGCGCGCCGAGCCGGGCCCGGGCGTCCCCCGAGGTCGCCGGGGCGAGGATGCTGCGGCTGCCGAGCGCGTACGGGCCGAGCTTCGCCGGCCCATTGATGAAGACGACCGGGCGGCCGCCGCGAACCAGCATGCGGGCGAGTTCCTCGGGCCGGCAGGGTGAGACGGTCCAGCCGGCCGGCACGTGTACCGGTCGGGCCGGGACGGTCCCGCTCCGCAGCCGCCAGGCCAGACCGGGCAGCACCGGATCGGCCGGGTCGCCGGCGTCGGTTGCCGCTCGGGTGCGGCAGTGGGCCAGGTGCAGCGCCGCCGCTCCGGCCGCGTCCCCGGTCACGTCCGGGAACGGCGGCACCCACAGCGCCTTCACCTCGGGCAGTGTGCGGATCGCGCTGCTCAGCGTCACGTCGAGGGCGCGGTCCCCGGTCAGGCAGAGGTTCATCGGGCCGCCGTCGCCAGCCGTGCGCAACCGGTCGCCCAGCTCTGGGACGGTGTCGAAGGGTTCCGCGTCGATCCGGGCGTACCGGCCGTCGGCGTCAACCGCATAGGCCAACGCAGCGGCGTCGGTGTCCCAGACCACGACGGTGGCCCGTTCCCCGCTGGCGGCGAACGGGCTGGTGCACCATGCGGCGGCGAGGCGGCACTCCGATCGCGGGTACGCGACCGCCGTGGCAGACGCGAGTCCGACGCCCTGCGACGCGGGCGTGCCGGGCTGCGCCCACTCGTCCACGTCGACCGGTGTGTGACCGCTATTCGCCAGAAGCTGGCGCAGCACTCGGGCATCGTCGACGTCCCCGGTCGCACCGAGCGTGAGCCGGTCCCCGCAGATCAGCGCGACGCCACCGCCCCTGGCGGAATTGACTCCGGCAATAATCATCGATCGTCCTTCCGAAACCGTCGCCCGTCATCGCTTTTCGGTGTAGCGGCGGCGGCGCGACGTTAACCACAGCCGGTGACCCGGTCAATGCGTTCTTGTCCCGCTGGCGGGACAGCCGACCTGCGGGTTTGCCGAACGGCGCGACGCCAAGCCTTGTTCGGGCCAGCCCTGTGGGGCAATGATCTGCGGCATTCCCGGTCCGGCGCGGACCGATTCCCCTGCCTGCCGCCTAATCAGGAGCATGTATGCCGAGAACGTCCGAGTGCCGCGTCTGCGACGGCATCGTCCGCGAGTTCTACGACTTCGGGCGGCAGCCGCTGTCGGATGCGTTCCTCATGCCGGACGCGGATTTCGCCGCGGAGTTCTTCTTCAACCTGGCAACCGGTGTCTGCGAGTCGTGCACGATGGTGCAGCTGATGGAGGAGGTGCCGCGCGACCGCATGTTCCACGAGGCGTACCCGTACCACTCCTCAGGCTCGTCCTACATGCGGACCCACTTCGAAGAGATGGCGAAGCGCCTACTCACCGCAGAACTGACCGGCGACGATCCGTTCGTGGTCGAGCTGGGCTGCAACGACGGTGTGATGCTCAAGGCGGTCGCCGAGGCCGGCGTGCGTCACCTGGGAGTCGAGCCCTCCGGCGGCGTGGCGGATCTGGCCACGGCCAGAGGAATTCGGGTCCGAAAGTCTTTCTTCGAGGAGACGACGGCCAAAGACATCCGGACGACCGATGGCCCGGCCGACGTCATCTACGCGGCCAACACCCTGTGCCACATCCCGTACATGGCCTCGATCCTCAACGGCGTGACCGCTCTGTTGGCACCGAACGGCATCTTCGTCTTTGAGGACCCCTACCTCGGCGACATCGTCGAGCGCAGTTCGTTCGACCAGATCTACGACGAGCACTTCTTCTTCTTCAGCGCCACGTCGGTGCAGGCGATGGCCGCCCGCCACGGACTGGAGCTGGTCGACGTCGAGCGCCTGCCGGTGCATGGCGGCGAGGTTCGTTACACCCTGGCCCGAGCCGGGGCCCGACAGGCGAGCCCGGCGGTCGCCGCGCTGGTCGCGGAAGAGGCCGGGCGCAGGCTCGCCGACCACGCGACGCTCGAGGCGTTCGGCACCAGCGTCAGCCAGATCCGCGATGACCTGGTGGCGTTGCTGCGGCGACTCCGGGCCGAGGGCAAGCGGGTCGTCGGTTACGGCGCCACCGCGAAGAGCGCGACCGTGAACAACTTCTGCGGCATCGGCCCCGACCTGGTCGAGTTCGTCTGCGACAACACGCCACTCAAGCAGGGGCGGGTGACGCCTGGCATGCACATCCCGGTGCGCCCGCCGGCTGACTTCGCCGCCGCGTACCCGGACTACGCGCTGCTGTACGCGTGGAACCACGCCGAGGAGATCATGGCCAACGAACAGTCCTTCCGCGAGGTGGGCGGCCAGTGGATCCTCTACGTGCCGACGGTTCGGATCGTCTGATGGGCGCCTCCGCGAGCGTCTTCAACGCCACCGTCGCCGGGTTCGCCATCGCCTCCGCCTGGGAGTCCGGCTTTCTCGAGGCACTGCGCGACGAGAGCCCGCTGGACATCACCGACTTCGCCGCGAAGCACGACCTGCACACCCAGTCGGTGCGGGGGATGGTAAGCGCCCTGGCCTCGGTGGACGTCGTCGTGCGGGCCCACGACACCGTCCACGTCGGGCCGTCGTTCGACGAGGTCTACCGGGACAAGGCGTTCTTCCACTGGCTGACGATCGGTTGCGCGGAGCTGTTCGCCGACATGCCGAACATCCTGCGCAACGAGAACCGGGCGGGAACCTTCTACCGACGCAACGCGGCGGCGATCGGGTACGCCTGCCGGGACATCAACCTGCATTCCTTCGACCCGGTGTTCTGGTCGGCTATGGAAGGCCTGGACTTCGCCTTCCACAGCGTCGCCGACCTGGGCTGCGGCACCGGCGGCCGGTTGGCGCAGATCGCCGCCCGCTATCCCGGTGTCACCGGCGTCGGCATCGACATCGCACCGTCTGCACTGCGGGACGCGGCGTCGTACCTGGACGTCGCCGGCTTTGGCGACCGGTTCTCCTTCGTGCAGGGCGACGCCCGCGCTCTGGCGCCGGACCCCAGATTCGCCGAGGTGGAGGTCCTCACCTGCTTCATGATGGGCCACGACTTCTGGCCCCGCGACGAATGCGTGGCCTCGCTGCGCCGGATCCGGGAGGCGTTCCCGAATGCGCGCCGGCTCCTGCTCGGCGACACCGCCCGCACGGTTGGCATCCCGGATCGTGACAAGCCGGTGTTCACTCTCGCCTTCGAGACCGCCCACGACCTGATGGGTGTCTACCTGCCGACCCTCGCCGAGTGGGAGGGCGTCTTCGTGGACAGCGGGTGGACGTGTCACGCCGTGCGGCCGGTATCGGTGCCCGCCGACTCCTTTCTGTATGAGCTGGCCTGAAAACCGTCACGACCCTGAGGAGTGCGCAACATGATTCGATCCGTGATCATCGTGGGCGGTGGGACCGCCGGCTGGATGACGGCAAGCTATCTCAAGGCCGCCTTTGCCGATCGGCTCGACGTGACGTTGGTCGAATCGGCGCAGGTGTCACGGATCGGAGTCGGCGAGGCAACCTTCAGCACCGTTCGCCACTTTTTCGACTACCTGGGCCTGGACGAGGTGGACTGGCTGCCCAAGTGCGCGGGCGGCTACAAGCTCGGCATCCGGTTCGAGAACTGGCGCAAGCCGGAGGAGCACTTCTACCACCCGTTCGAGCGACTGCGGACGGTCCACGGATTCTCGCTCGCCGACTGGTGGCTGGAGCTCGGCGACCACAGCCAAACCTTCGACCGGGCCTGCTTCATCACCACGGCACTGTGCGACGCGAAGCGGTCACCACGGATGCTTGACGGCTCTCTGTTCGTCTCCGGCCTGGACAGTTCACTCGGGCGCTCCACTCTCGAGGAGCAACGCGCGCAGTTCCCCTACGCCTACCACTTCGACGCCGACGAGGTGGCCAGGTATCTGGCCGGGTACGCCACCGCCCGCGGGGTCAGGCACGTGGTCGACAACGTGGACCGCGTCGACCAGGACGAGCGCGGTTGGATTTCCGCGGTCCGCACCGCAGAGCACGGCGACCTGACCGGTGACCTCTTCATCGACTGCACCGGCTTCCGTGGGCTGCTCATCAACCAGACGCTCGGCACGGCGTTCCAGTCCTTCGAGGACGTGTTGCCCAACAACCGGGCGGTCGCGCTGCGGGTCCCGCGCGAGGATTCCACCGAGATGAGCCCGTACACCACCGCGACCGCGATGAACTCGGGCTGGATGTGGACGATCCCGCTGTTCCGCCGGAACGGCAACGGCTACGTCTACTCCGACCAGTTCATCAGCCCGGAAGAGGCCGAGCGGGAGCTACGCAACACGATCGCCCCGGGCCGGGACGACCTGCCGGCCAACCACATCCGGATGCGAATCGGCCGCAACACCGACTCGTGGGTAAAGAACTGCGTGGCCATCGGGCTGTCCAGCGCCTTTGTCGAGCCGTTGGAGTCCACCGGCATCTTCTTCATCCAGCATGCGATCGAGCAGTTGGTGAAGCACTTCCCGGACGAGCGCTTCGACCCGGTGACCATCGCGGCGTACAACACGCGGGTGGCGCGTGCGGTCGACGGGGTCAAGGAGTTCCTCGTCCTGCACTACAAGTCGGCGAAGCGGGACGACACCCCGTACTGGAAGGAGGCCAAGACACGGGCGATGCCACCGGGGCTGGCCGAGAAGTTCCAGTTGTCCGAGTCCCGGCTGCTGGACGAGGACACCATCTATCCCTACTACCACGGGTTCGAGAGCTACTCGTGGAACGCGATGAACCTGGGCCTGGGGCATCAGCCGCGCACCGCGAACCCGGCGCTGCGCCACATCGACCCGGCCAACGCGATCGCCGAGTTCGACCGGCTCAGAGCCGAGGCCGACGAGATGGTGGCCGCACTGCCCAGTTGCTACGAGTACCTGGCCAGCATCAACCGATAAGGGAGGCGAACCGGGTGACCACCACCGGAGCAACGGCCCGGACACCGGCATCGGTGCCGGGCAGACCGACCCCGGAGGCATTCCGGGGCTTCATGAGCGCGTACTTCACCGGTGTCGCGGTGGTCACCTCCGTCGACGCCGAGGGAAGGCCACACGGCTTGACCTGCAACTCGCTGACCAGCGTCACGCTCGATCCACCGACGCTGCTGGTTTGTCTCGGTGAGCACAGCGGCACGTTGGGGGCGGTGCGCGACCGGGCCGGTTTCCTGGTGAACCTGCTGCACGAGGGTGGCCGCGGCGCGGCGGAGCTGTTCGCCTCCCGCGCGGCGGACCGGTTCGACCGGGTCGGCTGGCGGGAGAACCGCTCGGGTGGTCTGCCGTGGCTGGTCGACGACGCGTATGCGATGGCCGAGTGCACGGTGGCCGACGTGAAGATCGTCGGCGACCACGCCGTCGTCTTCGGAGAGGTCGTGGCGGTGCAGACGACGCGGGGCAACCCGCTGCTCTACGGACGACACACGTTCTCCAACCGCACTCTGCGTGACACCGGAGCCGCAGGCCACCCGCTGATCGAGGAAAGGACGGGATCCTGATGAAAGGCATCGTGCTGGCCGGCGGCAGCGGGACTCGGATGTACCCGCTCACGCTGGCGACCTCCAAGCAGTTGCTCGCCATCTATGACAAGCCGATGGTGTACTACCCGATGTCCGTGCTGATGCTGGCCGGCATCCGGGAGATCATGGTGATCTCCACTCCAACCAGCGTGCCGCCGCTACGGGCGCTGCTCGGCGACGGCTCCCGGCTGGGGCTGGATATCAGCTACGCCGTGCAGGCCGAGCCACGCGGAATCGCCGAGGCCTTCATCATCGGAGCCGATCACATCGGCGACGGCAATTCCGCGCTGATCCTCGGTGACAACGTCTTCCACGGCGCCGGATTCCCCCAGCTGCTGCGGACCTCCCGAGAAGAGTTGGACGGCTGCACGTTGTTCGGCTATCCGGTCGCCGACCCCGAGCGGTACGGCGTCGGCGAGGTCGACGCGCGCGGTGCGCTCGTGTCGCTGGAGGAGAAGCCGGCCATGCCCCGGTCGGACAACGCGATCACCGGCCTGTACTTCTATGACAACGACGTCATCGAGATCGCCAAGGACCTGACGCCGTCCCCGCGCGGTGAGCTGGAGATCACCGATGTCAACCAGGTGTACCTAAAACAGGGGCGGGCGAACCTTGTCCGGCTCGGCCGTGGGTTCACCTGGCTGGACACCGGTACCCACGACTCGCTGCTGGCCGCCAACCAGTACGTGCAGGTGATCGAGAAGCGTCAGGGTGTCCGGGTGGCCTGCCTGGAGGAGATCGCCCTGCGGATGGGCTACATCGACTCGGAGAGCTGCCACGAGATCGGCGCCGAGATGAGCAGCTCCGACTACGGCAAGTATCTGATGGAACTCGCCCAGACGGCCGGTTGAGAGGCGACATGGCTTATCGCGAGCGAACTCCCGAGGAACTGCTGGCCCTCGGTCTGACGGCGCCGGAGGTGACCGAACAGGCCTGGACGGTTCACTGGGGCAAGGCGGAGGCGGACCCGGAGGAACTGTTCCACCGGACCGTGCCGGCCACGGTCGACTTCCACACCTCCGGCAGCACCGGCCCTCGGGTGTGTTGGCGGCGCACTCGGGAGAACGTGTGGCTGGAGGCTGGCATGCTGGCCGGGTTCGTCGCGCCCGAGCGACCCGAGGCGCTGCTGTCGTGCGTGCCGCCAGTGCACCTCTACGGTGCGCTGGCCAGCGTGCTGATCCCGGCGCACCTGCGGGTGCCGGCCTGGTTCCGGCCCTCGTTCTATGGCGCGATGCCGGAGCTGGAGCAGCGCCGGCTGGTGGTCGTCGCCACTCCGTGGATCTTCACGCTGCTGCTCGAGAACATGGCCTGGGTACGCAGGCAGGAACACCTGACGGTGTTGCACGGCGGGGCGATGCTCCCATCGACCGCCGGCGACTTCCTGGACCAGGCCGGGCCGGAGCGGGCGTTGATCGTGGAGGTGCTCGGCTCCACCGAGGCCGGTGGCATCGCCACCCGGCGGTGGCGGACCGGCAGCCCTCCGCCGTGGACGCTGTTCCCGGACGTCTCGTACGCCGATTCCGGGCCGGTCGCGGTGGATGAGGACGGCGAGTCCCAGCTCGTGGTGCGTGGTCCGCGGTTGGCGTTCGCTCCGGGCCAACCGGCCCCGCTCGAGTGGACCTCCGACGACTACGTCCGGCGCCTCGACGACCGCACGTTCGCCTTCGCCGGGCGGCGAAACCGGCTGGTCAAGGTCAACGGTCGTCGGATCAGCCTGGACGAGGCCGAACTCGTCCTGCGAGCCAGCGTGGACTGCGCCGACCTGGCGTTGCTTCCGGTGACGCACCACATGATCGGTGAGCACGTCGACCTGCTGGTCGTGCTGCGGCCAGGCACGAGGGCGGCCGAAATCGGGCTGGTCGACGGCATCGCCCGGATCGGGCTGCGGCCGCGCAAGGTTCACTTCGTGCCCCGTATCGAACGGTCCGACACCGGCAAGCTCCGCCGGGTTCAGCCGGCACTCACCTCCGGACCAGGCACCCCCCATCGACCAGACGCAGAGGAAGTATCGTGAGTATCGACTACGCCCCGCCGACGACCGTCGCGGGGACGTCCGGCACCAGCTACCTGGCCGAGGTGGTACGCAATGCCGCCTGGGACGTCGCCCTGGAACCCTGTTCCGAGCGGAATCGCGCGGCGATGGAGCACAGCACCTCCGTCATCGACGCCCATCTGGCCGCGGATGAGCCCATCTACGGCCTCACCCAGGGCTTCGGCCCGTTGGTGCTCTACTCCGCGGAGTCGGAGATGGAGCAGGGCAGCTCGCTCATCTCGCACCTGGGCACAGGACAGGGCCACCCACTCGCCCCGGACGTCGCCCGGCTCGTGCTGTATCTGCGGCTGACCAGCATGCGCCGTGGGTACTCCTCGGTGTCGCCGCGGTTCTGGCAGCGGCTCGCCGATCTCTACAACGGCGGGTTCACCCCGTTGATCCCGCGTGACGGCACGGTCAGCGCGAGCGGTGACCTCCAGCCGTTGGCACACGCGGCGCTGTCATTCACCGGTCTCGGCGAGGCATGGCTGCGCACCGAGGACGGCGGTTGGACCGCCCGCCCGGCGACCGAGGCGCTCGCAGCGCTCGGCGCGGCCCCGTTCCAGTGGCCGGTCCGGGAGGCGCTCGCGTTTGTCAACGGCACCGGGGTCGGCCTGGCGGTTTCGATCCTCAACCAGCAGTCGGCGGTTCGGCTGGTCCGCGCCGCGTCGGTGCTCACCGGTCGGATCGCCGCCCTGCTGCATGCCAACCCGGAGCACTACGAAGACGGCATCGCCCTGGCCCGAAACCAGACCGGTCAGCTCACCACGGCGCGTTGGATCCGTCGCGAGCTGCCCGCCGGCCTGACCCGCGACCCACGCCGGCCACTGCAGGAGCCCTACAGCTTGCGTTGTGCCCCCCAGGTGCTCGGGGCGGTGCTCGACCAGCTCGATGGTGCCGGCGACATCCTCGCCCGGGAGGCAAGCGGCTCCACCGACAATCCGATCACCTTCGCCGATCGGGTACTGCACGGCGGCAACTTCCACGCGATGCCGGTCGGCCTGGCCTCGGACCAGATCGGCCTGGCCATGCACATGGTCGCTTACCTCGCCGAGCGGCAGCTGAACCTGTTGCTCAGTCCGGCCACCAATGGCGACCTGCCGATGATGCTGACCCCGCGCGCGGGCCGGGGCTGCGGCCTGGCGGGTGTGCAGATCAGCACCACGTCCTTCGTGTCCCGGATTCGGCAGATGGTGTACCCGTCGTCGCTGACCACCCTGCCGACGAACGGGTGGAACCAAGACCACGTTCCGATGGCGCTCAACGGCGCGAACGCGGTCTCCGACGCGCTCGAGCTGGGCTGGCTGGCGATCGGCTCGCTGGCGTTGGGCGTGGCGCAGGCGGCCGTGATGATCGACGAGGCGCCGGCACCGACCGGGGTGTGGGCACGACTGGCCGAAATATCCCCGGCTCTGGAAGCCGATCGGCCGATGGCGGCGGAGGTGCGCGCGGCGCGTGACCTCATGTCGGCGTACGCGGCGGAACTGTCCGACGACAACGATGAGGCGGCGAACAGATGAGTGTGGAGCAACATCTGAGGGCGCAGGTCAACCAGTTCCTGGCACCGGCCACCGACGAGGCCGGGGACGCGGCGGCAGACGACCGGCCAGAGGGCTTCCCCTACGAGCCGCCGACGCCGGCGAGGGTCGCCGAGTTCTTCGACCGGTACAACTCGATGATCTGCGGGTTCTTCGGCGGCAATATGCACCAGGGCTATTGGGACGGGCCGTCAGACACCAGCAGCATGCTGAAGGCCAGCAACAGGATGACCGATGTCTTCATCGATCGGCTCGCCGGAATCGGGCCCGGGGCGCGGATCCTCGACCTGGGCTGCGGCACCGGTCGGCCAGCGGTGCGCATCGCCCGGCGCACCGGCGCGGAGGTCGTCGGCATCTCGATCAGTGGCCGGGACGTGGAGCTGGCCCAGGCGTACGCCGCCGGTGAGGACGACGCGGAGAACGTCACCTTCCAACAGGCGAACGCGCTGGACCTGCCGTTCGAGCCGGGCTCGTTCGACGCGATCGTGGCCATCGACTCGTTCGCGTACTTCGCCGACCGCGGGGAACTGCTGGCCCGGATCAGCCCGCTGCTCAAGCCCGGCGGGCGGATCGTGCTCACCGACGACGTCGCTCGCGGCCCGGAACTGACCGGCCAGGACGAGCAGGACACGTTGTTCATGCTGGCCTGCTGGCGGCAGGCGCCACTGGCGCGAGCCGAGGACTACAGCGGCTTCGCCGTCGCGGCGGGGTTGGAGCTGGTAGAGGTCACCGACATTACTGAGAACACCAAGAACACCCTCGCGCACGCGTACCCGCTGATCCGGGAGCGGACCGACCTGTGGTTCGAGCTGGACACCATCATCAAGGAGTCCACGCCGGCGGACTGGGAGGTCGAGGAGAATCCGACGGACGGCGTGGTGCTGGTGGTCGCGAACCGTCCCGCCTGACGATCCCGCCGAAACGGCCGCCGCATCCGAACGGAGCGGCGGCCGTCGCGCGGCTCAGCGCTGATGCTTGGCGGTCAGCATCTCCAGCAGCGGCACGATGTCGTTCGGGCTGGGCATGTTCAGCATCTCCTGCCGGAGATGCCCGGCGGCGATCGGGAACCGCTCCTCGCGCACCAGCCGCAGCACGCTCTCGCGCACCGCCTCGCCGGTCGCCTCGTCGGCCCGGATCACCAGCGAACCGCCCTGCGCCGTCAGCCCGGCGCAGAACGCCGGACCGTCGAAGTCCCACGGCAGCGCGAGTTGTGGCACGCCGTACCGGGCCGCCGTCAGGACCGTGCCGAAGCCGCCGTGGTTGATGACAGCGGCGCAGCTCGGTGCCAGGGCGTGCAGCGGAACGTAGGAAACCAGCCGGGCATTGTCCGGGATGCGAGCCAGTCGGTGCCGCTCGCTCTCCGGGACGGTCGCTACGAGCTCCACGTTGACGTCCGACAACGCGTCCAACACGTCCTGCAGGTTGATGGCGTATCCGGCTTGGTGGTCCGTCAGGCTCAGCCCCATCGACAGCGCCACCCGAGGTCGGGTCGGTGCGTCCCACAGCCAGCGCGGCACATCGGCTGGGCCGCCGTACGGCACGAACCGGTACGACACGTAGTCCAGGCTCGCCTGCATACGCAGCGACGGCGGCATCTGGTCGAGCGTGAAGTGCCCGGTCACCATGTCTTCGGTGAACTCGCCGCCGTACTTGTTGGCGTAGCCGCCGAGCCAGTGCGCGAGGGGGTCGAATCGGGTCTCGTCGCCCTCCGGCTGCTGTGCCTGCAACCGCAGGAACCGATCACGAGTCACTCCGAACACGTCCGCGCTCCATAGGAGCCGGGCATGGGCGGCGCCGACCGCCTTCGCCGCGATCGGCCCGGCGAAACACATCGGCTCCCAGATCACCAGGTCCGGCCGCCAACGGCGGGCGTACTCGACGAGTGCCGCGATCATCGGGAACGATCCGGGCTTGTGCCAGGTGTGCAGGGCCTCGGCGTATCCGTGCATCAGGTGGTCCCAGGTCGCCAGGGACGGGTCGTCGACGACGTCGTACGGCTTGGGCAGCCCGTACGCAGGGTCCCACGTCCAGCCCGGGTTGAACGGGTCGCGGGCCAGCTCCTTCCACAGGTCCACGTCGCGTCCGAGCGGAACGGCGGTGAGGCCGGCCTGCTTGACGATGTCGGCGTACGCGGGCTGCACGGCGAAGCGCACCTCGTGCCCGGCGGTGCGCAGCGCCCAGGCCAGGGGTGCCATCGCCAACAAGTGCGACTTCTCCGGGTTCGCCGCGAACAGCACCCGCATCGGCTCCATCACCGGGCTCCGCAATGCGTCTCGACGATGGCCTCGATCTGGTCGGCCACCTCGGTCGGGGACGGCATACCCAGCATCTCCTCGCGTAGGGCGGCGGTGCCGACGGTCAGCGCGTCTTCGTCGAAGATGCGTGTGATCCGCTGTCGGAGCATCGTGCCGTCGGCCTGGCTGGCATGGATCGCGAACCCGGCTCCGACCGCGGCGACCCGCTGGGCGAGCGCCGGGCCGTCGTCGTCCCACGGCACGACAATCTGCGGGACGCCGTGGAGCGCAGTGGTCGCCAGGGTGCCGAAGCCACCGTGGTGGACGACGACCGCGCACGTCGGCACCAGCGCCGCCAACGGAACATAAGGCACCATCCGCACGTTGTCCGGCACCCACTCAAGTTCGCGTTGCGCCGCCTCGGGGACGGTCGCGACCACCTCGATGTCGAGTCGGCTCAGCTCCTTGAAGACGTCGTGCAACTCCATCGAGTACATCATCCCCAGCTGGGCGTGGCTGATGCCCATCGTGAACGCGACCCTGGGCTTCTCCGGCCGCGTCCACAACCACTTCGGAATCACCGCCGGGCCGCCGTACGGGACGAACCGCAGCGGTTCGTACTTCAGGCCGGCGGCCCCGGAGTGTAGCGCCGACGGCAGCAGGGTGAACGTGAACTGCCCGGTCGCCAGGGTTTCCGAGTACCTGACGCCGTACCGCTCGCCGTACCGGGTGAGCATCTCGGCGAGCGGGTCAGAGCCGGGGGGTTGTTCCTGGGCGTGAAGGCGCAGGAAGTGCTCGCGGGTAATGGCCAGCGAGTCGATGCCGAACACCAGGCGCGCGTGAGCGGCACCGCACGCCTCGGCCGCGATCGGTCCGGCGTAGGTCAGTGGCTCCCAGATCACCAGGTCCGGCTTCCACTGCCGGCAGTAGTTGACCAGTCCACGCAACATCGGCGTGGTGCTGACCTGGTGCCAGCGCTCGACCTGGGTCTCGTAGCCGTCGCGGAGGTAGGACATAGTTACCGTCTCCGGCCGCCAGTCCGCGGTGTCGTACGGGATCGGCATGCCGTTGATGCCAGAGCTGATCCACCGGTCGTCGGTGCTCATCAGCTGCCACAGGTCCCGCTCCGAGCCGATCGGCACTGCGGTGAGCCCCGCCTGGGTGACGTGGTCGACGAAGTGCGGCTGAACCGCGACCTGGACCTCGTGCCCGGCGGTGCGCAGGGCCCAGGCCAGCGGCACCATCATCAGCAGGTGCGCCTTCTCCGGGTAGGTGGTGAACAGGACTCTCACGTCGGTCAGCCCTTTCCGGTGTACTGCTGGGTGAGCTCCTCCAGGCGCGGCACCAGGTCGTTCGGTGTCGGCTGCGCCAGCACCTCGGTGCGCAGGGAATCGGCGCCGGCCCGGAGCGACGGTTCGTGCAGTAGCCGCAGCACGTTCTCCCGGATCGTCTGTCCGGTCGCCTTGGTGGCGTGGGTGTTCAGCCCCGCCCCGCGAACGGCGACCCGCTCCGACAATGCGGGCTGGTCGACGTCCCACGGCACCGTGTGCTGCGGCACGCCGTACAGCGCGCTGCTGGCCAGAGTGCCGACGCCGGCATGGTGGATGACGACCGAGCAGGTGGGCAACAGCGCCTGGAGCGGCACGTAGGAGACCAGGCGGGTGTTGTCCGGTACCGACCGCAGCCGGGCCTGTTCCGAGTCGGCGATGGTGGCGACGAGTTCGATGTCGAGGTCGGCGAGGGAGTCCAGGACGTCCTGCACGCTGACCGCGTATCCGGCCGCGCGTTCGGTGGCGGTCAGACCCATGGTCAGCGCGACGCGTGGCTTCCGCGGCGGCTCCCACAGCCAGCGGGGGACCACGGCCGGACCGCCGTAGGGAACGTAACGCAGATATTCGATGTGCAGGTCTGCGTTGATGGCCAGCGATGGCGGCAGCTGATTGATCGTGAAGTGACCAGTCATCATGTCCTCGGAGAACTGTCCGCCGTACTTCTCGGCGTAGCGCCCGAGCCAGTTGGCCATCGGGTCGTCACGGTCGTCGGGTGACCGCTGCGCGTTGAGTCGTAAGAAGTGATCGCGAGTGATCCCGTAGACGTCGGCGCCGATCAGCAGCCGAGCATGCGCCACCCCCAGCGCCTTGGCCGCGATGCCGCCGGCGTACGTCAGCGGCTCCCAGATGATCAGATCCGGTTGCCAGTGCCCGGCGAACTCGACCAGCCCGGTCACCAACGGCACGTTGCTGGTCTTGTGCCAGCGGATCGCCTGCCCCTGGTATCCGCTGTGCAGATACTCCCAGGAGATGTCCGCGGGATCCCGTTCGGCCGCGTCGTAGGGCGTGGGCCAGCCGGTGTCCTCGGGGCCGAGCCAGTCCCCGACCCGGTGCATGAAGTCCCACAGGTCGTGGTTGGTGCCGACCGGTACCGCGGTCAGCCCGGCCTGGGTGACGACGTCGGCGAACTTCGGCTGCACCGCGACGCGTACGTCGTGCCCGGCCGTGCGCAGGGCCCACGCCAGCGGCGCCTGGAGCATGAAGTGGGTCTTCTCGGGATACGTGGTGAAGAGGACCTTCATCGGGCTCGACCGTCCGTGCGGTACTTGGTGGTGAGCTGCTCCAGTTGCGGGACGAGTTGGTTCGGGCTCGGCAGGGCGAGGGTCTCGTCGCGCAGCCGGGCGGCGCCGGCCTTGAACGTCGGCTCGTGCAGCAGCCGCAACACCGCCGTGCGGACCGCGTCGCCGGTGGCCTGGCCGGTGGCCATGTCCAGCCCCGCACCCATCCGGCTCAGCAGCCTGCCGTAGATCGGCTGGTCATAGTGGTAGTGCAGGGTGAGGTGCGGCACCGGATGCCGGGCGGTCGCTGCGAGGGTGGCCGCGCCGCCATGGTGGATGACCACCGAGCAGGTCGGCACGAACGCGTGCCACGGCACGAACGGGATCAGGCGTACGTTGTCCGGCACCGCGCCGAGGCCCTGCCGCTCGCTGTCGGCCACCGTCGCGACCACCTCGATGTCGAGGCCGGACAACGCCTGAAGCACCTCGGATACCGAAATGGTGTATCCGTCATAGACCTCGGTCGCGCTGAGCCCCATGGTCAGGGCGATCCGCGGGCGTTCCGGGGGCGCCCACAACCACCTGGGAACGACGGCGGGACCGCCGTAGGAGATGAACTGCATCCGCACGTACTCCAGCCCGGGAGCGTCCACCGCCAGACTCGCCGGAAACTGGTCGATCGTGAAGTGTCCGGTGAGCATGTCGTCGGAGTACTCGTAGCCGTACTTCCGGCCGTAGGCGGCCATCCAGTCGGCGACGGGATCGCTGCGCTCACCCTCGGGCTGCTCGTCGCGTAGTCGGGTGTAGAGCTGGCGGACTCCGCCGTAGACGTCGACACCGAAGAGCAGCCGGGCGTGCGCGGCGCCGCACGCCTTCGCGGCGATCGGCGCGGCCAGCGTCAGCGGGTCCCAGATCACCAGGTCCGGCTGCCAGCGCTGAGCGAACTCCACCAGGTCGGCGATGATCGGGAAGTTGCCGTACCGGTGCCACCACTTGTCGGTGGCCGCCATCCCCGGCTTGAGGTACTCCCAGTTCTGCTTCGACGGATCGTCGAACGCGTCGTAGGGAACGGGGATGCCGGCCCGGTGCTCCTTGTCGGGGGTCAGGTCGCGGTCATGGCCGACCGGGACCGCGGTCAGGCCCGCCTGGGTGATCACGCCGGCGAACTGCGGCTGACTGGCGAACCGGACCTCGTGACCGGCGGTCCGCATCGCCCAGGCCAACGGGACCATGTACATGAAGATCGTCTTGGACGGGTTCACGGCGAAGAGGACGCGCACGATGCCTTCTCTCTCGTACTCGTGGTCAGGTGCCTGCGGTGCGGTGCTTCGCGGTCAGCTCCTCCAGCTGCCCCACCAACTCGTTCGGGCTCGGCATCGCCTTCATCTCGGCGCGCAAGGCGCACGCACGGTCGGCGAAGACCTCCTCGGACAGCAGCCGTTGCAACTGCCCGCGGACGGCCTCGCCGGTGGCCAGGTTCGCCGGGACGGTGAGGCTTCCGCCCTGCGCGGCGGCGCGGCGGGCCAGCTCCGGCTCGTCGAAGTCCCACGGCACGGTCAGCTGGGGAACCGCGTTCGCCGCGGTGGTCAGGAACGTGCCCGGCCCGGCGTGATTGATGACGACCGAGCAGGTCGCGGCGAGGTCGTGCAGCGGCGCGAAGGGAATCAGCCGGACATTGTCCGGGACTGCGCCCAGCCGGTCGTGATGTGCCTCGGCGATGGTGGCCACGACCTCGATGTCCAGGTCGGCCAGGGACGCCAGGATGGCCCCCACGTCGGCGGCGTAGCCGGCGAAGCGGTCGGTGGCCGTAACGCCGAGGGTGAGCGCCACCCGAGGACGGTCCGGCCGCTTCCGCAGCCACGCGGGCAGGGCCGCCCGGCCGTTGTAGGGGATGTAGCGCATCGGCAGGTAGTGCAGGTCGGCGCGCATGCTCAGCGACGGCGGCAGCTGGTCGATGGTGAACTGGCCGGTGACCAGGTCCTCGGTGAACCCGTCGCCGTGACGTCGGGCGTACGGGCCGAGCCACTGCGCCATCGGATCGTGGCGCTCGCCGTCCGGCTGAGCCTCGTTCAACCGCAGATAACGTTCCCGCGCCACGCCGAAGACGTCGATGCTCCAGAGCACCCGGCCGTGCGCCGCTCCGCACGCCTTCGCCGCGATCGCCCCCGCGTACGTGTTCGGCTCCCACAGCACCAGGTCCGGCTGCCAGCCGACCGCGTAGTCCAGCAGGCCGGAGATCATCGGGAAGTTGTCGAGCTTGTACCAGAGCTGGATGTGGTGTTCGTACCCGTCGCGCAAGGCGGCGAAGTCGAGCTCGGCCGGATCGGTGACCGCCGCCCGGAACGGCTCGGGCAGCCCCGGACGCTCCTCCTCGGTCACCTCGGTGTCCAGTTCGGCCATCCGCCAGGTATGCCGGTTACGGCCGACCGGCACCGCGGTCAGCCCGGCCTGGGTGATGTGGTCGGTGAACTCGGGCTGGCTGGCGACCCGGACCTCGTGCCCGGCGGTGCGCAGCGCCCACGCCAGCGGCACCATCGGCTGGAAAATGGGCTTGTCCGGGTACGTGGTGAACAGGATCCGCATGGTGCTCCTCTCGTCCTTGCGGTCCGCGTGCCCTCACGCCGTGGCGCGGTAGGTTGCGGTGAGTTCGGTCAGCACCGGTACCAGCTGGTTCGGTGTCGGCATGGACTCGATCTCGGTGGCCAGGTCCCGAGCTCGGGCGGGGAAGGCGGGCTCGTGCACTAGGCGCAGCAGCTGTTCCCGGACGGCCGCGCCGGTGGCCCGGTCGGCGCGCACGGTGAGGCTGCCGCCCTGCACGGCCGCGCGGCGGGCCAGCTCCGGCTCGTCGAAGTCCCACGGCACGGTCAGCTGCGGCACCCCGTGCCGCGCCGTAGTCAGAAATGTCCCGGGACCAGCGTGGTTGATGACCGCCACGCAGGTGGGGACGAGTGCGTGCAGCGGGACGTAGGAAACCACCCGGGTGTTGGCCGGGACCGCGCGGAGCCGGCTCTGTTCGGACTCAGCGACGGTGGCCACCACCTCGATGTCGAGGTCGGCGAGCGCGTCGAGGATGTCCTGGATGCTCGCGGCGTATCCGGCGAACTGCGCGGTGGCGGTGATGCCGAGGGTGAGCGCCACCCGCGGCCGGGTCGGTGGCGCCGCGAGCCAGCCGGGCACCACCGCAGCGCCGCCGTACGGGGTGTAGCGCATCGACAAGTACGGCAGGTCGGCGCGCATGCTCAGGGCGGGCGGCAGTTGGTCGATGCTGAAGTGCCCGTGCGCCATCTCCTCGGTGAACTCGTCGCCGTACCTGCGGGCGTACCCGCCGAGCCACGCCGCCAGCGGATCCGGGCCCCGCCCGGCGGCCAACCGCAGATACCGTTCCCGCGCCACCGCGAAGACGTCGATGCTCCACAACAGGCGCGCATGGGCGGCACCGCAGGCCGACGCGGCGATCGCTCCCGCGTAGGTCAGTGGCTCCCAGAGCACCAGGTCAGGGCGCCAGTCCAGGGCGAAAGCGACCAGCCCAGCGATCATCGGGAAGTTGTCTACCCGATGCCAGTGCCTGACCCGATAGTCGTACGACTCTCGCATCCGGATGAAGTCTTCGGACCGGGGCTGCTCGACGGCCGTGTCGTACGGTGCGGGCAGCCCGACCCTGGTTTCCTCCAGCATCTCGGCGGTGACCCCGACCCCCTTCAACGCACGGAACAGATTGCGGTCGGCGCCGACGGGCACGGCGGTCAGGCCCGCCTGGGTGATGACGTCGGCGAAGGCCGGCTGGCTGGCGACCCGGACCTCGTGGCCGGCGGTTCGCAGCGCCCACGCCAACGGCACCATCGACTGGAACATGCTCCGGTCCGGATTACAGGTGAACAGGACGCGCACGGCTAACCTCCCGCCGTCACGGTGCCGGCGCGGTGTTTCACCGTCAGCTCCTCCAGCCTCGGCACGATCTCGTTCGGCGTCGGCAGGGCCTCGATCTCGGCGGTCAGCGCGGCTGCCCGCAGGCCGAACGTCGGCTCACCGAGCAGGCGCAGCACGGCGGCGCGCACGCTCTCACCGGTCGCCAAGGTGGTCGGAAGCTCCAGCCCGGCGCCCTGCTCGGCGAGCAGCCGACCGAGGATCGGCTGGTCGGCGTGATGGTGCAGTGCCAGCTGAGGCACCGGGTACAGAGCGGTGGTGGCCAGGGTCGCCGCACCGGCGTGGTTGACGACCACCGAGCAACTCGGCACCAGGGCGTGCCACGGAACGTATGAGACGAGCCGGACGTTGGCCGAAAGGGCGCCGAGGCCGGCCTGCTGATCGGCTGCCACGGTGGCCACCACCTCGACGTCGAGGTCGGCCAGGGCGGCCAACACGTCGGCCATCGAGATCGCGTAGCCGCGGAAGATCTCGGTCGCGCTGACGCCCATGGTCAGTCCGATCCGTGGCCGCTCCGGCGGACGAAACAGCCAGCGGGGGACCACCGCCGGACCCCCGTACGGGACGTATCTGGTGCGCACGTACTCCAGGTCGGCCTCGACCTGCAGACTGCGAGGGAGCTGGTCGATGGTGAAGTGGCCGGTGAAGAGATCCTCGGTGAAGTCGAACCCGTACCGGCGGCCGTAGCCAGCGAACCAGTCCGCGATGGGATCCGCCCGCTCATCTTCCGGCTGGGCGGCGTTCAGCTGACGATAGAGCTGCCGGACTCCGCCGTAGACATCGACGCCGAACAGCAGCCGGGCGTGCGCGGCGCCACAGGACTGGGCCGCTATCGAGCCAGCATAGGACAGAGCGTCCCAGACCACCAGGTCCGGCCGCCAGTGGCGGGCATACTCCACCAACTCGGCGATGATCGGAAAGTTCGCCACCCGGTGGAATCCGGCCGCCGCGCGGGCGATGCCTGGCCGCAGGTACTCCCAGGTCGCCTTGGTCGGATCATCGAATGCGTCGTACGGCTTGAAGTGGCCGACGCGCATCTGGGCCAGCAGATCTGGGCGGTGTGCGGTGATTCGCCACGGGTCGCGGTTGCCGCCGACCGGCACCGCGGTGAGACCGGCCTGGGTGATGGTGTCGGCGAACCAGGGCTGGCTGGCCACGTGCACCTCGTGCCCGGCGGTCCGCAGCGCCCAGGCGGTGGTCACCATGTACTGGAAGATGGTCTTTTCCGGGTTCAGGGCGAACAGCACCCGCATCGCGTCACTCCCCGCAGCTCAGGACGTCCGCGCCGGAGCGCTCTCATGGGCCAGCGCGCGGGCGAGGTTCTCCAAGCCGTCCTGCAGTGCCACCTGCGGCGCCCAACCGCTCGCCCCCTGGAATCGAGCCGGGTCCAGAACGAAGTCGAGCATGTCCGTCGGCATCGAGTGGGTGGCCGGCGGCACGGTGACCACGGGCACTTCAGGCTGGCCGGTTGTCGTCGCCACCACCTTGGCGATCGTCGAGAACAGGTCACCGATGCTGGTCGCCTGCCCGGTCCCGACCAGCCAGTGCCGGCCAACCAGCTCCTCGATGCGGTCGATCGCAGTGACGAACGCGGCGGCGGCGTCGTCCACGCAGAGCAGGTCGCGGGTGACGCTGCCGTCGTGCCACATGGTCAGCGGCTCACCGGCGAAGGCCTTGCGGGTCATGGTCGCCACCACGCCGCGGTCCAGGCCGGTCGGATCGGCGCCCTGGCTGTACAGGGTGGCCAGGCGGAGGGTGGTGCCGCGCAGCAGCCCGTCCGCGGTGACCGACTCGATCAGCCGTTCACCGGCGGTCTTCTGCCGGTCGTAGGCGGTGATCGGCTCGTCCCGCTCGGAGCCGTCGATCCGGTGCGACGGCGGCTTGCCAACCTGGGACATGGATCCGGCGAAGACGACCACGGGTGGCCGGGCCGGCCGTTGTGCCCGGATCGCGGCCACGATGTCGTGCACCAGGCCGAGATTGACCCGTTCGGCCTGTGGATCGGTGGCCGCGGAGCGCCAGGTGCCTGATCCGGTCATGTGCGCCACTAGGTGCACCACCACGTCGGCGCCGGCGATCGCAGCGGCGACCGCACCCTCGTCGGTGAGGTCGAGCGCGCGCACCTCGGTCTCGGCCCGAGCGCCGGCCGGCAGTGCGGTGGGCCGGCGGCCGACGAGCCGTAGCCGCACCGGACGACGCGCGAGGGTACGAGAGACGGCGGTACCGAGTAGCCCGGAGGCGCCGAGCACTGCGATCAATGGTGGCTTCCGTTGGCCTTCCACGGCCGCTCCTCTCAATATTCGTGCGGGTCAGTGACGGGTCAGCAGGACGCCATCGAGATTGGCTTCCTCGATCCATTCCTGCCGCAGGATCTCGAAGCTGTGCAGATCCCACAACCGGCCCCGGAAATAGACGTGTTCGGGCAGGACTGCCCGCTCCGAGTTGTTGCCGGGGCGCACGCCGAAAGATGCGAAGCTGACCTGGGTGGTCTGCACGATGATCTTATCGATGTCGAGGGTCGCGAAAGCGTAATTGATGGAGAGATTGACCGCCTCCGACCCGATTCCGAGGCGAGCGCGCCTGGTGTCGAGGTATACCCCCAGCCTGATGTGTCCGGCCGGGTCGAGAGCGTGCAGCGCGCTGAACCCGAGAACCTCGCCGCTGCTGCGCAGGGCCACGAGGAACGTGGCGTGTGGGCGGGAGTCGGCGTTGGTGGCCCGCCCGGACTGGCGGGACGAGCCGAGCCCGGTCCGCAGCACGTGCTGGTAGAAGTTCGCCCGGTCCGCAGCGGTCGCCGGGTTCAGCACGATCCGTCGAGACATGGTGTACGGGAAGATCACGGTCAGCTCCAGGGTGGGTCGCCGTCCCGCTGGCGGGACGGCCGCAGGCGTTGCGTACAGGTCAGGACGCCCCGCTGATGTCGGCTCGGGTGCCGTTGTGCCGGCTGTAGTCCCAGCTCATCTCGCCGGCGGGGCTCGGCAACAGATCGATCTCGTGCAGCGCCTCGGGGGTGAGCTGCAGGTCGAGCGCGGCGACGTTCTCCTCCAGCCAGCGGCGGTGGCGGGTGCCCGGGATCGGCACGATCCCGTTGCCCTGCGCCAGCGTCCATGCGATCGCCACCTGGGCCGGCGTGTAGCCGAACCGGGCGCCGATCCGCCGGATGCCGTCGACGATCTGCTGGTTGGTGCGTACCGCGTCCGCCTTGAACCGGGGATCACGCAGCCGCGAGTCCTCGGGCACCAGCGCGCTCGGATCCACCCGTCCGGACAGGTAGCCGCGTCCGAGCGGGGCGAACGCGAGGAAGCCCACGTTGTGCTTTTGGCACCACGGGAGGATGTCCTCACGGCTGCTGGGCGCCCACACCGAGAGTTCGTACTGAACGGCCGTGATCGGAAAGAGCGCGTGGACCTGATCCAGTTCCTCGCAGGTGGCGTGGGAGATGCCCAGGCTCCGAACCTTCCCCTCGATGACCAGGTCGGCAAGCGCGCCCCAGGTCTCCGCGAGCGGAACGACCGGGTCGACCCGGTGCAGCTGGTACAGGTCGATCACCTCGACCTGTAGCCGCTGCAGGGATGCCTCACATGCCTTGCGCAGGTACTCCGGCCTGCCGTTGCGGCTGAACTTGCCGTCCGGTCCGGTGACCAGGCCACACTTGGTGGCGATGTGCACCGACTCGCCATATCGACGCAACGTCCGGCCGACCAGCCGTTCGTTGGTGAACGGGCCGTATGCGTCGGCGGTGTCGAAGAGATTGATGCCCAGTTCGACCGCCCGATGGATGACCCTGGCCGACTCTTCGTCGTCACGCTCCGCCGTGCCGTAACCATGGGACATCGAGCTGCAACCGAGACCGATCGCGCTGACCTGAAAACCATCCGCGAGCCTGGTTTCGTGCATTTCCACTCTCAAATCCACCATCTCGGTGACCTAGGTGTCGTCGGGAGTGGATGTTCCCCAAACGAGTGGCGTCGCGCAATAGTTCGGCGGAGTCAGATCACTTTCCCCGTTTGTCTCTTGATGGCTGGTGAGCGAATTCGAGAAAATCGTCGACCACGTGCGGCAGGGCCTCGTGCAGGAACGCCACAGCCTGTGCCGTGCCGATGTCGCGCACCTGGTAAGCCTTCTCGCCGGCCGCCGTCGAGACCTCGATCGTCCGTAGGCCGAGGGCCCGCTGGACGAGCGTCTCGCCCATCATGAAGCCGATGACCGCCCTGCGGTGCAACGCGTTGGTCGTCCGACGGTTCCAACCGGCGCGCATCACCAGGTAGTCGCCCGCCAGCGTGTGGCCCAGGGTGCGCTGGGCGACGACAGCCAGCACGATCGACACCGGCACCAGCCAGGCGAAGATCTCCCACACCCAGTCCGGCAGCGCACCCGTCCGGCCGAGCCAGAAGGTGAACACGGCCAGGAGTCCAGGACCGGTGACCGCCCACCAGAGCCGGCGGACCAGCCCGGAGTCGGGATGCCGTCGTAACGGAGCTTCCAGCGGTTGTACGTCGTCGTTGAGCACCAGGGCGGCGACCCGCTTAGCCTCGCGCAGCGGCACCCGGGGAAGGATCGTGGCGCCGGACTCGCCGCCGGACCATGCCGACAGGCCGGTCGAGATGACCTGGGTTTCGGTCAGCTTCATCCACCGCCAGAACAGTGGTTCGCTCAGGTGGATGCCGCGCAGGCGGGAGTCGTCACGATAGACCTCGCGGGTGTCGAACAGGCCGGTCCTGGTGACCAGGGCCGAGCCGGACTCGGTCTTCGCCCGCAGCAGTTGGAGCTTCCAGTTCTCCTTGACGAAGCCCCAGGCCAGCCCGGCCATGCCGATCACGAACGTGCCACCGACGATGATGACCGCGGACCAGACCGGGCCGACCGCGTCCCAGTCGACGATCCGGCCGACGACGTCGCGCAGGTCGATGTTCACGATCTGCAGAACCCAGAACAAACCCCAGAGCAGCAGGGCGGCGACCAGGAACGCCCAGATGTTGACGACGTTGTAGAAGAACCACCACCACTTGACGCTGGCGATCAACGTTTCCTCGCGCGGTTCCCCGGCCGGCGCGGCTTCCGCCGCTTTCGGCTCGTCCTCGGTGGTCGGCGCAACGGGGACCCGATCTTCCTGCGAGGTGGGCCGGCTGCGGTACTGGCGCTGAAGTTCCAGCCGCAGCGCGGTGGCGGCTTCGACGGAGAGCGCGTCGAGCTTGAAGGCCTGCTTCGCCTCACCGGAGGAGACGCCGACCACCCGCAGTCCAGCGATTCGGTGCCGTGGCCTGGCCGTGAAGTCGACGCTGCGGATGCGGTCCCGGGGCACCGACCGGTACTTCTTGGTCAGCCACCCGATCCGCTGCTCGATCCGTTCGTCGGTCACCCGGTACCGCGTCTTCAGCCAGCGCAGCAGGTCCACGATCGCGTTGAGGACGCCGATCGAGGTGGCCACCAGGGCGGGCCAGATGCCGAAGGACCCGGAGTCGAAGTCGACGTCGAAGACCACCCAGACCAGGAAGGTCGGCAGGAACGAGATGACGAACATGGCCAGGTCGACGAAGACCACGCGAATGTCCAGCCGTAGCCAGGGGGTTTCCTCGACTGCCGGGTGCGACGTGTAGTCGAGCTCGTCCTGACCGGTTTCCGCGAGGTCGGTCCGCCCGGCGTCAGGCTGCTCCGAGGTGCTCGGTGGGGACACGGCGCTCACGTGGCGTCCCCCGGGGTCTGCTGGGTGATCGCGGTCAGCCGCTGGGCCACCTCGGCGACCGTCTCGGCGTCCACCCCGGCGATGGTGATGCTGCCCTGCCTGGCGGCCGTGGTCACCTTCAGCGTGGCGAGCCCCATCACCTGGGCCAATGGACCCCGGGTGGTGTCGATGCTCTGGATGCGTGAGATGGGGGTGATCCGCCACTCGCGGGTGAGCCAGCCGCTGAGGGCGTACACGGCCTGGTCGGTGACCTCCCACCGGTGCACCAGGTATCGCCACGACGGCATGATCGTGATGTTCACGAGGTAGATGACGGCGAGGACCCAGAGGATCGGGCCGAGCCACGGCCGCGATGCCTCCCAGAGCCGGTATGTCAGGCCGAGCCCGCCGAGGACCCAGAAGGCGCCGATGACCGCGTGCAGGGTCCAGAGCAGGATCGCCTTCCTCTCGACCCGGTACCGGGGCGGGCGCAGTGTGACGGGGGTCGGTGTGGGCGCTGACCCCGCTTCCGGTACAACCATTTCTGTCATCCCATGATGCTGCATGAAGCCGGCTGCCTGTCGCAACGACCGGTTGACCCCCGACAATTGACGAGAAATTGCCAGCAAATTGTCGCGGTGCGGCAGTCGGCGGCCCCGACGGAAACGTCGGGACCGCCGACTGCCGCGCTCCGGTCTCAGCTGCCGTTCGCTCGTACGGAGCCGGTCTCGAGTTGCACCGTGGCGGCGTGGTCGAGGTTGGCGACGATCCAGGCGAGCAGATCCGTGTCGGCTCGTTCGGCCGCCGCCTGCCAGCGTTGCTTCTGATCAGCGACCAAGTTCATCTGCAACTGGACGATCTCGGCGGGTTGGGTCTTCGCGACACCGCGCCGCTGCTGGATCTGGCGGCGCAGCTGATTGCGTGACCAGCCGTTGAGCTCTGCCTGGGTGAGCATGGCCTCCTGCTCCTGTTCGGGGAGGCCGGCGACCTCCGCATGGTGCTGGAAGCTCAGCCGCTCCCGCCGTCGGTGAGGTGTGAACCGACGGGCGACCCACGCGTAGTTCCGCAGCGTCTGGTAGTCCAGCGAGGTCTCGGCGATGGCGTGACGATAGCGGTCCGGGTAGGCGGACTGGCCGTAGATGAGCCAGTCGCCGAGCCACCAGGCCGACGAGTCGGCAATGACAAATATTTGTTTCCCGAGATTGCGCCATGCCGTTATTGGCATACCCTGAGGAATCGTCAGGTTCGTGCGCTTCGTAGCGGCTCTGCCATTGACCCCCAGCCGGCTGTTGATCGCCCTGGCGTTCGGGTCGTTGCGGCTTCCCTCGGCCGTCAGGCTCTGCTGTGTCGAGCCCGTGTTCGCTGTCGCAGGTCTGACCGTACGATTGCTGATCACACTTACCGCCCCCGCAGTTTGTCGTTCGGACCAAGCAACGCGGATCGTTTCAGCGGGTGCTGGATGATGACTACACAAGATCTAGACGCCGGAGGGGGCCCGTCTCGCCGGCGGGACGGCCGCGCCCGACTGCCCTGCGAGGCCTCCCCGACGGCCCGGTGGCCGGGCTTCGAGAGCAGCGACACGGGGTGGGGTCGGGCGCCGCGCCGCAGCCGTCATACCGGAACCCGGCGGGAGGCGGGCAACCTGCTCGACCGGTGGATTGTCGCATCCCGGGCCGAGCAGAAATTCAATAAGAAGGCGGATCAGCCGGCCCGGCCGCCGCCCACCGGCGGCTCGGCCGGACCCTCCGCAGGCGTGACCGACGGGCTGCTCTCGTGCAGGTCCGCCCGTAGTTGTTCCTCTGCGGTCTCCTCGACCCGGTTCATCGTCGCTCGCAGGATCGGCGGTGCCATCAGCGATGTAACGACCGCGACCAGCACGATGATGGTGTACATCTCGGGCCCTAGCACGCCGAGGCGCAGGCCGACCATGGCGATGATGACCTCGATGACGCCCCGGGCGTTCATTCCGGCGCCGATCGCGAGCCCTTCCCAGTGCGTGAGGCGACTGAGTCGCGCGCCGACGTAGGCGCCCACGAACTTGCCGACGACGGCCACCGCCAGAACGGCCACCCCGGTCAGCAGGACGGCCGGATCCGCCAGCAGCGTAAGGTCCATCCGCAGGCCGGTGGTGGCGAAGAAGACCGGAGCCAGGAAGGACAGCACGGTGGTGCGCAACGGAGCCACTCGCGCCGGCTCCAGCACGCCGCAGCTGCGGATCATGATCCCGCAGACGAATGCCCCGAACACCGCCTCCAGATGCAACGCCTGGGTGCCGGCGGCAGCCAACAGGAACAGCGTGGCCACCAGGGCTACCGTCGTGCCCGCGGCGGCCTGGCTCCGATCGGTCCGGTCGGTGAACCGCAGCGCGACCCGCACCGCCGGGCGCAGCAGGACCGCCGTGACCGCCACCAAGGCGACGGCCCCGAGCGAGACGAGGATCGTCCCGGCGCGCACACCGGTGGTGGCCATTGCCGACACCACCGCCAGCATCATCCAGCCGATGATGTCGTCGATCATGACCGCGGTCAGCGTCAGCTGGCCGACGTTGCGGTGCAACAGCCGCATCTCCATCAGCGTCTTGGCGATGACCGGGATCGCGCTGACGCCCATCGCCACGCCGAGGAACAGCACGAAGGTGCTCCGGTCGGCGGTTTCCGGCACCAGCCAGCCTGGTAGCACGAGACCGGTGAGCACACCGAACCCGAGCGGCACGGCGAAGCCGGCGAAGCTGATCCGTACCGCGGTCAAGCCACGTCTGCGCACCAGGTTCAGATCGAGGTGCGCGCCGGTGAGGCCGACGAGCAGCAGCACACCCACCTGGCCGACGGCATCGAGCAGGTGCAGCTGTGCCGCCTCCGGCCGCAGGAGCCAGGCCATGGCGTCCGGCGACAAGTGCGCCAACAGTGACGGACCGAGGATGATGCCGGCGCTCAACTCGCCGACCAGGGCGGGCATGCCGAGCCGGACGGCGAGCCGACCCAGCGCGAACGCCATCGACATCAGCAGGCCGAGCTGCAACAGCAGCACGAGTAGTGCGTCCGCGCCGATGGGCGCTACGGGTGCCACAGCAGACAACGTCGGGTTCACGGGTCGACCTCCGGGCGGCCTGCGCCGCGGGGCAGCATGTCCCGCGACGATCACGATCGGCATGAGCGGCGACGATTGTCGGGGAGCCGGTTCCCGGCCACAACGAACCTTCAGCGGCCACCCGCCGACGCCGTCCGGCTGATTAACATGCGCGCCATGACGAGAATGCTGGTCACCGGCGGTGCCGGATTTATCGGCGCGAACTTCGTGCACCACACCATCCGGAACCACCCGGACCACCGGCTGACGGTCCTCGACGCGTTGACCTACGCGGGGGATCGCAACAGCCTGAACCCGGTTTCCGACCGGGTTCGATTCGTACACGGCGACATCTGTGACGCCGAGCTCGTCGACCGGCTCATCGCTGACACCGACGTCGTGGTGCACTTCGCAGCCGAGTCGCACGTGGACAACTCGTTGCACGATCCGGAGCCGTTCGTCCGCACCAACGTGCTGGGTACGTTTGTGATCCTGGAGGCGGTACGGCGGCACGGCGCGCGGCTGCACCACATCTCGACCGACGAGGTGTTCGGGGACCTGGCGCTGGATTCGGCCGACCGGTTCACCGAGGAAACCCGTTACGACGCGTCGAGCCCGTACTCGGCGACCAAGGCCTCGTCGGACATGCTGGTTCGGGCGTGGGTCCGGTCCTACGGCGTGCGGGCCACGCTCTCCAACTGCGCCAACAACTACGGCCCGTTCCAGCACGTGGAGAAGTTCATCCCACGACAGGTGACGAACGTGCTGGTCGGCGCCCGGCCGAAGCTGTACGGCGCGGGCGTCAACGTGCGGGAGTGGACGCACGTCGAGGACCACAACCGGGCGGTGCACTTCATCCTGGACCGGGGCCGGATCGGCGACACGTACCTGATCGGCTCCGGCGACGAGCGCAGCAACCGGGAGATCCTGGAACTGGTACTGGACCTGATGGGCCAACGGTTGGACGCCTACGACCACGTTGCCGATCGCCCCGGCCACGACCTCAGGTACTCCAACGACAGCACCAAGCTGCGCACCGAACTCGGCTGGCTCCCGGAATACAAGGACTTCGCCGCCGGACTGTCCGCGACCATCGACTGGTACCGGACGAACGAGTGGTGGTGGAAGCCGCAGAAGGAGCGGACCGAGGCCCGTTACGAGAAGCTCGGGCGCTGACGGTCTCGTCCGGACTGGTCGGCTGGGGTACTTTCCGAGCTCGCCGGGCACGAACCCGGTGTGCCCGGGACGAACTCGCCCGTAGCCAGACGAGGAGTCACGATGACGATCACGTCCACCGCACCCACCGGCTCCCGAAACGACATCCGGCCGATGACCGGCGACGAGTACCTGCAGTCCGTCCGGGACGGGCGTGAGGTCTACGTCTACGGCGAGCGGGTCCGGGACGTGACGACGCACCCGGCCTTCCGCAACAGCGCCCGGTCGATCGCCGCGCTGTACGACGCGCTACACGACCCGACCGCGGAGGGCGTACTGCGGGTGCCGACCGACACCGGCAACGGCGGTTTCACCCACCCGTTCTTCACCACGGCGAGGTCGTCGGATGATCTGCTCGCGGCGAGGCGGGCCATCGTCGGTTGGCAACGGCTGGTGTACGGCTGGATGGGCCGGACCCCGGACTACAAGGCGGCCTTCTTCGGGACCCTCTCGGCGAACGCGGACCTGTACGGCGACTACAAGGGCAACGCTCAGCGCTGGTATCGCGAGGCGCAGGAGCGGGTCCTCTTCTTCAACCACGCCATCGCGCACCCGCCGGTGGACCGGGACCGGCCGGCGGACCGCACTGCTGACGTCTGTGTGCACGTCGAGGAGGAAACCGACAACGGCCTGATCGTCAGTGGCGCGAAGGTGGTGGCGACGGGCTCGGCGTTGACCAACGCGAATCTGGTCGCGCACTTCGGGCTGCCGCTGCGGGACAAGCGTTTCGGGTTGGTCTTCACGGTCCCGATGGATACGCCGGGGCTCAAGCTGCTGTGCCGGACCTCGTACGAGCTGGCCGCCGCGACTCTGAGCACCCCCTTCGACTATCCGCTGTCCAGCCGGATGGACGAGAACGACGCCATCATGGTGTTCGACCGTGTCCTGGTGCCGTGGGAGAACGTCTTCTCCTACGATGCGGCGTCCGCGAACGCGTTCGCCACGAAGTCCGGCTTCGTCGAGCGGTTCACGTTCCACGGCTGTGCCCGGCTGGCGGTAAAGCTGGACTTCATCGCCGGCTGTGTGCTGAAGGCGGTGGAGACGACCGGCTCCGGCACGTTCCGTGGAGTGCAGGCACAGGTTGGCGAGATCCTGAACTGGCGCGACATGTTCTGGGGGCTCTCGGACGCAATGGCGAAATCACCCACGCCGTGGGTGGGCGGTGCGGTGCAGCCGAACCTCAACTACGGCTTGGCGTACCGGACGTTCATGGGCGTGGGCTATCCGCGCATCCGCGAGATCATCCAGCAGACCCTGGGTAGCGCGTTGATCTATCTGAACTCGCATGCCGACGACTGGAAGCACCCGGACGTCCGGCCGTACCTGGACCGCTATCTGCGCGGCTCCCGTGGAGTGCAGGCGATCGACCGGGTGAAGCTGCTCAAGTTGCTCTGGGACGCGATCGGCACCGAGTTCGGTGCCCGGCACGAGCTGTACGAGCGCAACTACGGCGGTGACCACGAGGGTATCCGGGTCCAGACGCTGCAGGCGTACCAGGCGAACGGTCAGGCCGACGCGCTTAAGGGGTTCGCCGATCAGTGCATGTCGGAGTACGACCTGGACGGCTGGACCCGGCCCGACCTGATCAATCCGAGATGAGCGGCGTCCGTGGGGGCAGGGGCGGCACCGCCGTCGTGCGGTGACCACCGCAACGGGTCAGCCTCTGGCCTCGTAGACCAAGATCGCGACCTGAACCCGGTTCGTGCACTCCAGCTTGGCCAGGATGCGCGACACGTATGCCTTCACCGTGGTGAGGCTCATGTAGAGCATGGCGCTGATCTCCGCATTCGACCGGCCGGCGCCGATCGCTTCGGCGACCTCGCGCTCACGCTCGTTCAGCCGGGCCAGCGCGGCCCGGGCGTACGCCGTGCGGTCGTTGATGCGCCCGGTGTCGACATCGGCACGCACCACGTGGTCGATCAGTCGCTTGATGACCGTCGGGGACAGCATCGACTCCCCTACGGCAACCCGGCGTACCGAGTCAATGATCTCCAGAGGGGGAGTGTCCTTCAGGAGGAACCCGCTGGCACCGGCGCGCAGTGCCCGCAGGATGTGCTCGTCGGTGTCGAAGGTAGTGATCACGACTACGGCGATGTGAGCGTCGGATGCCCGCAACGCCTCGGTCGCCGACAGGCCATCCATGCCGGACATGCGGATGTCCATCAGCACCACATCGGGGGCCAACCTGCTGACCGCCTCGAGCGCCTGCCTGCCGTCACCGGCCTCGCCGACCACCTCCATGTCGCCGCTGGCGCTGAGTACCAACGACAGTCCCACCCGCACCAGCGGGTCGTCGTCCACGACCAGCACCCGGATCATTTCTGCCACGGCAGCCACACTTCCAGACGGAACAACAGGGCTCCCGACTGGTCGGGCCGGACGCCGTGCCGGGATCGTCCGCCGGCGAGAACAACCCGCTCGGCGAGCCCGACGAGGCCGGCGCCAGCGCCCGGAATGGCGGTGGCCCGGTCCGCCAGCCGGTTGCACAGCTCCACGTACAACTCGTCGTCCGGCGTACCGGCCAGTCGCACCCGCACCTCGATGCCCGCCGCGTGCTTACGGGCATTGGTCAGCCCTTCCTGCACCACCCGGTACGCGGTACGGCTCGCCGATGTGGACATCGCCCGGTCCGGTCGGTCGTCGGTGACGGTGACCTGAGCGCCGGCTTCCCGGCACTCCGCGACGAGGGCGGCGAGGTCGTTCAGATCCGGTTGCGGGCGTAGGCCCATCGGTGCGCCGTCGACGGCCAGGCCACCACCTCGAAGCACGCCCAGGATCTCCCGCAGGTCGTCGAGGGCCTCGTGCGCGGTGACCCGGATCGTTCCGGCCAACTTCGAAACGTCCGCCGCAGGGAGGTCGGCCCGGATCTCCAGCGCTCCCGCGTGCAAGCTCACCAGCGAGATTCGATGCGCGAGAACGTCGTGCATCTCCCGGGCGATGCGGGCCCGCTCGACAGCGCGGATCTGCTCGGTGCGCAGCTCCGCCTGGGCTTTGGCACGTGCCGCCCGGTCCCGCACCGCGGCGACGGCGTCCCGCCTCGCTCGCACGAGCGTGCCCAGGAGGGCGACCATCGTCAGCAGGAACGCGTGGACCGTGCTGATGACCAGCGGGGACTGGTCCGGCTCCGGCCGGGCCAGCAGGTACGGCACCTGGGCCGCGATATAGGTCACCGTGAAAGCGGCGGTGACCCGCCACCTGCAGTACTCGGCCAGCGTGAACACGATGATCAACAGAGCGCCGGCCACCATGTCGGTGACCATTGCCAGTGGGGCGAGCGCGATAGCCACCCGGACCGGATACCGCCGCCGCCACCAGAGCATGACCGACCCGACGACAGCCGGCACCAGCGCCCAGAACAGGGCCCGACCGGTGACCTGGCCGGTGCCCTCGGCCTCACCGGCGATGGCGACCGCGATGATCAACGCGATGCCGACGCAGCAGACGTCGACGACGACGTTGCGGGCCCCGCGCCAACGCCAGCGAAGGGTCATGAGCGCGCACGGGGTCGGTGCTGGTCCGTTCCCGCCTTCCGCGGGCCGGTTGCGTGAGCGTGCGCCACGTCGCGCGGAGCCGGGGCGCCGAAGCCGCTCATGCCCGCAGACCACCGACCGGCGGCGTGGCCGGTGCAGTCGACCAAAGTCGAAGGCCGGCCACCGGATCGGGCACTTTCGCCACTCGAGGCCAGGCACCGTGGTGGGCCAACATGAGATCGTCCGCCGGCCTCGACATGACCGCAGATCCGCCGAATCGGAGAGCACCCATGACCGGAATCACGGAGCGAACGGCGCAGCCGATCCCTCCCGCACACAGCGACGGGACGGCCGCGGTTCGGGCCGAGGGCGTGGCCAAACGGTACGGGCTGGGCGAGAACGCCGTGGTCGCGTTGGACGACGTGACCATCGACCTGGCACGCGGAGAATTCACCGCGATCATGGGGCCGTCCGGCTCGGGCAAGTCGACACTGATGCACTGCTTGGCCGGGCTGGACACGGTCGACGCGGGCCGGGTATTCATCGGCGGCGACGAGCTGACCGGGATGGACGACAAACAGCTGACCCGGCTACGGCGGGACCGGATCGGCTTCATCTTCCAGTCGTTCAACCTGATCCCCACCCTGTCCGCCCTGGAGAACATTATCCTCCCGATGAGCATCGCAGGCCGGAAGCCCGACGCGGAGTGGCTGGACACCGTCATCGAGACCACCGATCTGCGCAATCGCCTCGACCACCGGCCCAGTCAGCTCTCCGGCGGCCAGCAGCAGCGGGTGGCGTGCGCGCGTGCCCTGGCCAGCAGGCCGGACGTCATCTTCGCCGACGAACCGACCGGAAACCTGGATTCCCGCTCCGGCGGCGAGGTGCTGAACTTTCTGCGGGAATCGGTTCGCGCCAGCGGACAGACGATCGTGATGGTGACCCACGATCCGGTCGCCGCCGCCTACACGGACAACGTGGTGTTCCTCGCCGACGGTCGCCTGGTCGACCGCCTACGGCAGCCGACCCCGGCGACCGTCCTGGAACGGATGAAGAATCTGGACGCCCGGGTGGCGGCGGCCGAGGAGCTCCAGTCATGATCGCCAAGCTGGCGCTGCGCAACCTGCTCGCTCACCGGGCCAGGTTTCTGCTCACCGCGATCGCCGTCACGCTCGGGGTCGCGTTCGTCGCCGGAACGATGATCTTCCGGGACACGGCGAGCCAGAGCTTCGGGCCGCTCCTCGAGAAGCGGGCCCAGGCGGAGACGGTGACCGTGCGCGGGGTGGAGACGGTCTCCGGTGAGGGCGCGCCGCCGCCGACCGTCCCGGCCGCCCTGCTCGCCACCCTCACCGAGAAGGTCACCGACGCCGAGGTGTACGGGCAGATCGAGGGATACTCCGCGCTGGTGCGCGACGATGGCTCGATCGTCGGTGAGGGGGTCAACGCCAACCTGGGCGGCGCGTTCACGCCGCGGCCAGGTGTCACCCTTACGCTGCTCAGCGGCCGGGAGCCGGTCGGGGCGGACGAGATAGTGGTGGAAACCAGGACCGCGACCGAAGGTCTGGTCAAGGTCGGTGACTCGTTCACGGTGGTCGCCCAGCGCGACACCCGCAAGATGAAGGTCGTCGGCATCTTCGCGCTCAAGGACGACGACATCGGTCGGGTGGTGACGTACATCGGCTATTCGCCAGCTGCCGCCCACGAACTGTTGACCGGGCCGGATCGCTACTCCGCGGTCTTCCTCAAACCTGACCAGGGCGCCTCCCAGCAGCAGATCATCGAGCAGGTGCGGCCGCTGCTGTCGGAGCAGTACGAGGCGACGACACCGGACCAGCAGGCGGAACAGTTCGAGGCCGAACTCATGCAACTCTTCGCCCTGCTGAGCCGCTTCCTGCTGGCCTTCGCCGGGGTGTCGGTGGTGGTGGGTTCATTCATCATCTTCAACACGTTTGTCATGCTGATCGCGCAGCGCACCCGGGAGCTCGCACTGCTGCGCGCGCTGGGCGGCGGACGCGCCCAGGTGACCCGGGCCGTGCTCGTCGAGGGGCTGGGTATCGGGCTGCTCGGCTCCACCCTCGGTCTGGTTGCCGGCGTCGGGGTGTCGTTCCTGCTGCGCTTGCTGTTCACCCAGTTCGCGGGCACCCAGCTGCCGTTGCGGACGCCGGTCGTCGCGTCCACGACGGTGTTCTGGTCCTACCTGGTGGGCGTGCTCGTGACGGTGGCGGCGGCGTACATCCCGGCGCGGCGCGCGTCGCGGATTCCGCCGATGGCGGCACTGCGCGACGACGTCACGGAGGCCCGCCGGGCCCGGCTGGTCCGGCTGGTCCTCGGGCTGGTGGTGGCGCTGTTCGGTGGCGCGGCACTGGCCGGCGGAATGGCGGACCCCGGCGCCGGCGGCGCCGCCCTGGTGGTGATCGGCGGGCTGGTCCTGCTGCTGGCCGCCGCCATGCTCAGCCCGTACCTGGGCCGCCCGGTGATCCGGCTGCTCGGCTGGCCGATCGCGAAGGTGACCGGCGCGGTGGGCCGGCTGAGTCGAGAGAACGCCCACCGGGACCCTCGCCGTTCGGCGGCGACCGCCTCCGCGTTGATGGTCGGGCTGGCCCTGGTGTCGGTGGCGACGGTGCTGGCCACCTCGATGAGTGCCTCCGCCGAGGCCGATGTCGACCGACAGTTCGGCGCCGACTACACGATGGAGCCACGTGGGCTGACCGGGTTCAACCGGGAGGTGGTCGACAAGGTGGCCGCGGTGCCAGGCGTCCGCACCGTCACGCCGTTGCAGATCGGCTCGCTGTTAGTCGGTAAGGAGGAGATGGCGGCTGTGGTCGCCGACGCGCAGGCCCTGGCGGTGCCGGCGAACCTGACGATCGTGGCGGGCTCCGCGGCGCTGGGAACCGACGACATCCTGGTGCAGCGCTCGCTCGCCGAGTCGCGGGCCTGGCAGATCGGCAGCACGGTCTCGGGTAGGTATCCGGACGGCAAAACCGCCACTTTCCGGGTCGGCGGGATCTTCTCCGACAACCGAGTGGTGGGCCGCTCGATCGTGATCCATCCCGACGGCTACACCAGCCACGCGCCTACCACGCTGATCCAGAAGGCCTTCGTGGACCTCGACGACACTCGGGCCGCGACAGCGCTCACTGAGGTGCGTGACGTGCTGCGGGCGTACCCGAACGTCGACCTCCAGGACCGGGAGGATGCCAAGGCGACCGCCCGTCAGGGCATCGATCAGATCCTGACGGTCGTGGTGGTGCTGCTCGTTCTCTCGATCGCAATCGCGACCCTCGGGATTGTGAACACCCTTGGCCTCTCGGTCATCGAGCGGACCCGGGAGATCGGTCTGCTGAGGGCAGTCGGGATGGCGCGGTCCCAGGTCGCCGCCATGATCAGGTACGAATCGATAATGATCGCACTGTTTGGCGCCGTCCTCGGGGTGGCGCTCGGCACGGCCGTCGGCTGGGCTCTCCAGCGGGCGATGGCCGACGAGGTCAGTACACTCCGCATTCCCGTGGGCCGCCTGGGCTCCTACCTGCTCGCTGCGATCGTCATCGCGGTGGTCGCCGCCCTGTGGCCCGCCCGTCGGGCCTCGAAGATGAATGTCCTCCGAGCGATTCATCACGAATAGCCTGCGGCCGGACCCGTGTGGCGCATCCAGGTGCGCGGCACGGGTCCGATTCCAGGTCGCCGGCCGTCGCCAAGCCGCGTGCATACGCGAAGATCAGGGGGTTCAACCGGAAGAGGTCCGTCGCCATCTCCTCGACCAGGCTTGCATCGATGAGCGCGTCTAGGGCGTGGCGCGCGTGATAAGACTCGGTGCCGGCGAACGCGCTCGCGGTGGTGAGACTGATGGTGCGGGTGGTGGACCGCCCGAGCGCCACGAACATAGCAGCCGCTTCCGGCGCCAACGCCCGGTAGGACCAACCGAAGACGTTGCGCAGCGAGGAGTGCTCGTCCCCGGGGACCTCCAGTCGGTCCAGTAGTTCGGTCCCGACCGGTTCGAGTAGCGCCCGGTCCGGTGCTGGCGATCCGGCGATGCGGGCAGCCGCGATCCGCAGTGCCAGCGGCAGCCGCCCGCAGGCATGCACCACCTTGCGCACCGCGGATCGGTTCCGCTGCAACGTCGCCGGCCGCCCGAGCATGTTGCCGAACAGCTCGACGGCATCGCTCTCGCCCAGCGGGCCCAGGGCGAGCTGACGGGCGCCGTCGCGGACGGTCAGTCCGGTCAGGCGGTTGCGGCTGGTGACGATGGTCAGCGAGGAGGTGGCACCCGGCAACAGTGGCCGCACCTGTTCGGCTGAGTGGGCGTTGTCGAGCAGGATGAGCATCCGTCGCCCCGCCACCAGGCTCCGGTACAACCCACTCATCCGTTCCAGGTCGCCGCCGGGAGAGGGCGCTCCGAGCGCGGCGAGAAGATGCCCGAGAGCCTCTCCTCCGGACATCGGACCGCTGCCCTCTTCGGCGAAGCCGCGCAGGTCGATGTGCAGCTGCCCGTCGTCGAACTGCCGGGCGAGGGAGTGGGCGAACTGCACCGCCAGCGCGGTCTTGCCGACCCCCGGCGGGCCGGTGAGCGCGACGACCGCGGCTTCCCCCGCGCTGTGTGCGGCGGACACCACGTCATTGAGCTGTCGCAGATCTGCTGCCCGGCCGGTGAAGCCGGGGACGGTCCGGGCCAGCTGTGCCATCGTGGTGGACTGTCCGTCGGGCTCGTCGAGTTGGCCGCCGGTCATCGGTGGGGCCGGTCCGGTCGACAGCCTGACCAGGACACGGTCGTCCGGCAGCCCGATCGGCTGGCCGTCGGCGCCGTCGCCGGTGCGGCGCAGGATCTGCTCGTAGAGTTGCTGAAGTCGGTCGCCCGGCTCGACGCCGACCTCCTCGGCGAGCGCAGCGCGTATGTCGTGGTATTCCTGAAGGGCGGCCGGCTGACGGCCCATCCGTACATAACAGGACATCAGCAGGTATCGCAGCCGTTCCCGCGTCGGGTGGCGCCGTACCAGACTTAGCAGGTGCACCATGACCTGCGAATATTGTCGGGTTTCCAGGAGTAGCTCGGCACGGTCTTCGAGCGCGATCAGCCGCATCTCGCTCAGCCGGAGGCGTTCGGCCTCCGCGAAGGGCCCCACCGTGCCGCCGTACGGAGTTCCTCGCCAGGATTCCAGGCCCGCATCGAGCTCGCCGATCGCCGAGTGCAGGGAGTTCATCCGGCGCAACCGACCCGCGTTTGCCAGACGGGCCTCGAAGTACTGCTGGTCGATGTTCTCCGGCGCGAATTGCAGCGTGTACCCGGACCCGTTGTAGATCAACAGTTCCGACGGCGCGCGGAGGGGACGCTCAGGCTCTAGGCGGGCACGGATGCCGGCCACGTAGGTGTGGACGCTGTTGCGTGCCGTCGCCGGAGGCTCGCTGCCCCACACGGCCTCGATCAGTTCGTCCCGGTTGACCCGTTGGTTGGCGTTTGCGGCCAGCACGGCGAAAACGGACTTCTGCCTCGGTGGGCCGAGTTCGACCTCCCGATCGGTGGTCGCAACCGTGACCGGCCCCAACAGTCGTGCTTGCGCGCTTGCGACCACAAATATTTCCCCCTCCATTGCGCCGACCTCCGGTGGCATAGGTTAACAGTGATGACCGATTTTCGTCGGGAGTCCGCTGCCTCCGAGGCGTTGAGCGGCCTGAGGTCGATGGTGGAAATGAGCCCTTACCAGGCTTCCTCAGCTCTCGACGGCCTTCAATGAAATGAAAATAGCTGGTAACCAGGCCGTTCGACGAGGCCAAAGGCCCGATTCGGGCGAACCGTACCTTCTCGTCGTGGCTCGTCCCGGGTCGGCAGCACCCGCCCGCGCGAGGATCGAGGCGACCCTGGGGCGCGACCGAGAGCGAGCGGTGCCCAGCGGTTCACCCCGGGGGTCGCTCTTCCCGGGAGATTGCGCTGAATTAGCGATATTTGTCCGGCCAGGAGAGTCGATCCCTCGCGTGACTCGCAAGAGCGGCACCGACCCGTCGTCCTTGCGAAGTGCCCTCGGTGTCGGCGCGCGGTCGTCGGCGGCCCGCCAGCGATTCCTCGGTAAAGAATGGATAGAGATGGCGTAATCGTTTGTTGATAATGAATATGGACGGCTTCTGGGGTGGTCTGCTGGATTCTGCAGCAACTGGTGTCAGTTCCTTGTCGCCATTCATCATGGGCTCGGCCAATCGTCGACTCCCCTGGCAAGGTGGGGAAGGCCCGGCTGCGGACCACGGAGAATCCCCATGGCCACCACAAGATCGAGACGATTCCGAGTCGCGGACACGGTGCGGAACCGTTCATTGCCCGGGTGCCATTCAGCAGCAAGGCCCGCGGCGGCCTGGGCGACCAGCCGCCGTTTCGACGTCGCCGCCAGATCATGCACGGGTGCGGCGGCAACGCGACCACCCGCTACAACTTCCGCAACGACACCACCAACCGGGCCGCGGACTGGTTCCTCGATGCCTCCGCTCAGCGGAGGCGGCCCGCCTGCCCGGCCAGTGCGGCCATGACCGCGTCCAGCGACAGGTCTGTGGCGCTGGTGAGTAGGAGGTCCGCAGCCGTGAAGCGGGCGTGGTCCGGATGCGGGTTCGGCACCGCCACGCAGTGTTCGAGCCTTCGGGTGCACTTCGCGATCAGGGCCGTAACCAGCGAAAATGTCGGTAGCGGCCTCGGCTGTTCCGGGATGCCCCGTGATCGCGGGGTTCAGGCCAGGAGAATCTCGCGCATCCGTGCGCCCAGGTTGATTCCGCCGACGGTGCGGGGCCCGGCCGGATCGTGGACGTCGAGGGTGTTGTTGCGGCGCATCATCTCGCGGACCGGAGGCGGTAGCCGGGGCGGGTCGTCGATGGCCGCGAGGATCTGACCAGCGGTCGAGATCAGTCGGTCGGCCAGGGATGCGGCATCGGTGTCCACCCGTACCTGGCCGTGCTCCATGGCGACGGTGGTGAGGTCGAGTACCTCGAACACGTGGGCCAGGAGCGGGAGCGGGTCGGTCACCTTGTCGAGCCGGGACGCGTGGCTGCCGACGACCTCGACGGCGGCGGCCACCTGAGCGTACGGGTGGAGCCCGCACGGCAGCGTGAACAACGGCCACCGCAGCGCCGGGCCGGCCTCCTTCCACAGCGGCCGGTAGTTCCGGCGATGCACCAGGAGCCTGCGACCTGTGCGTCGGTACACGTCGTGGGCTTGGGCCTGCAGGTGCGTGTGGGCCTCGTTGGCGGCCTCGCTCACCATCCGGGCCGCCACCACCAGGCCGTCGTCGTCGTCCAGCGTCCGGGTGATCGCTTCGACCTGTTCCGGGAAGCGGGCCTGCGAGCCGGCGCCGTACCGGTGCCGCACGTCCCGCAGCAGCGTCTGCTGCCGCTCTGGATCGAGCTGGACTCGCCTGCTACCCAGCAATTGCCGGAGCCAACGCATCTCGCCTCGTTTCAGCCGCTGCGGACCGCGGCAATGCTAGTGCGTCGGACCCTCTTCGGATCGTGTGGGGGGTCTGCCCGGTCCTCCACCGTAATGCCGGTGCACGCGTACCCGGCGACAGGGCGACCAGTACTGGCGGCGTCCTCGCCCGTACACGGTGGAGTGAACTGCCCGGCTTCGGTGGAGATCAGAAACGGGTGCTCCGATGGGGTGGCGGGTCCACTGCGTCCCGCCACCCCATCGGAGCGACTTGCCGAGCCTGGTTGGTCGTGTGCGAGCGGCTGGCGTCGGCCGGGCAGATGCCGGTCGGGGCCGAGCGTCAGGCGAGGTGTCGAGCGAGCGATTCGCCTTCGACGTCGAAGGTCGGCACGACCTTCTGCATCCAGCGGGGCATCCACCAGATGCGCCGGCCGAGGATGAGCATGACGGCCGGAACGATCAGCATGCGGACCAGGAAGGCGTCGACCAGGACGCCGATGGCGAGGGCGAAGCCGATGGTCTTGAGGATGATGTCGTCGGTGAGGGTGAAGCCCGCGAAGACGCCGACCATGATGAGCGCGGCGGCGGCCACCACGCGGGCGCTGTGGGTGAAGCCGTCGATCACCGCCTGGCGCGCCGGGGTGCCGTGGACGTACGCCTCCCGCATGCGGGTGACGAGGAAGACCTCGTAGTCCATGGCGAGGCCGAACAGGATGCCGGTGAGCAGGATCGGCAGCAGGAACAGCACCGGCCCCTCGGTGTCGAGACCGACGAGTTCGTTGAGCCAGCCCCACTGGAAGACCGCGACGGTCGCTCCGAGGGAGACGCCCACGGAGAAGAGGAAGCCGAGCGCCGCCTTGACCGGTACCCAGATCGAGCGGAACACGGCGATGAGCAGGATGAGTGCCAGCCCCACCACGACGGCGAGATAGAGCGGGAACACCTCGGTCAGTTCGTTGGAGATGTCGACGCCGACGGCGGTGACGCCGGTGACCAGGGCGCGGGCTCCGGTCTGGTCGGGCAGGTCGGAGAGCGTGGCCCGGATGTCGGCGACGAGGTCCTTGGTCGACTGGTCCGACGGTCCGGACTGGGGGATCACCGTGAGGGTCACGTACTGCGTCGTGCCGAGCTGCTGCATGAAGGCCTGCTGGGCTTCGGGGCTGTCGCTGGTGATGGCCGGGATCACGGCGATGATGTTGGAGTCGTCCTCCGCCGCCAGCGTCTGGAGCCTCTCGGTGGCGGTCCCGACTGCGGCGGCCGGGTCGGTGGCCTGCGCGGTGTCGATGACGATGAGCAGCGGCCCGTTGGCGCCCGCGCCGAAGTTCTCGTCGATGAGGTCGTAGGCGACGCGTACATCGCTGCCTGCGGGTTTGGTGCTGTCGTCCGGAAGCGCGAGTTGCAGGGAGGCCACCGGGATGGAGGCCACGGCGGCGACGGCGACGCCGACGATGAGCGCGGGCCAGCGGAGGCGGGCGAGACCTTCGACCCAACGGCGACCGAGGGTACGTGACGTGCGGGAACTCTGGTCGCTGCCGGTGTCCTCGGTGGCGGCGGCGAGCTGCTTCTTCACGACGCGGGCACCGGCGAAACCGAGCAGTGCGGGCAGCAGGGTCAGCGCGATGAGTACGGCGAGCGCGACGGTGAACGCGGCACCCAGCCCCATCTCGGTGAGGAATCCGATGCCGCAGAGGGCGAGGCCGACGAGGGCGATGACGACGGTGAGGCCGGCGAAGACCACGGCGGAGCCTGCGGTGCCGACGGCGCGGCCGATCGCCTCCTCCAGCGGGCGTCCCTGGCGGACCTCGGCCTGGTAGCGGGAGAGGATGAACAGCGCGTAGTCGATGCCGACCGCCAGCCCGAGCATCGTGCCGAGCGCGGGGGTGGTGGTGCTCAGATCGACGAAGCCGGTGAGAGCGGCGATGGAGGCGGCACCGATTCCGACGCCCACCAGCGCGGTCAGCAGCGGCATCCCGGCCGCGACGAGCGACCCGAGGGTGAGGGCCAGCACGACGAAGGCGATGGCGATGCCGATCAGTTCGGCGATGGCGCCACCGATCTCCACACCGAGTACGTCTCCGCCGACGGTGGCGGTCAGTCCGGCCCGCTCGGCGACGTCGCGGGCGGCTTCCAGCGCCTCCCGGTCCGAGGTGGTCAGGTCGACCGCGCTGCGGGCGTAGCTGACCGAGGCGAAACCGGTCCGCCCGTCCTCGGAGACGGCCCCTGCCTCGAACGGGCCGACGATCGACCTGACGTTCTCGGTCCTGAGCGCGGCGAGCGAGTCGGACACGGCCTGCTGGTTGGCCGGGTCGGCCAGCGTCTCGCCGTCCGGGGCCTGGAACACCACCCGCGCCGTCGCGCCGTTCGGCACGGCGTCGGGGTCGCGCTCCCTGATCAGGTCGAACGCCTGCGTCGACTCGATGCCGGACAACTCGAAGCTGTCATTCGTCTTGCCCGACAGGGTCGTCGCTCCGAGCGCCACGGTGAGGAGCAGCAGGGCCCAGATTCCCGCCACGGTCCAGCGGCGTCGGAACGACCAGCGTCCGAGCCTGAACAAGTGCCATGCCATGCCGTCTCCTCCTGCGTCTCGGTGAACAGGTCCCGCGTGGGCACCTCGCCCGGCTCCCGCCGACGAAGCGCGACCTCACGGCCTGTCGTGCCGCAGACGCTAGCACGAAAATATCCGACTGGATATTTTCGTGGTGGTGGTCATAGGATCGGGCAGGCGGCGCACCATGCCGACCGCCGATCGCTCTGGAGGTGGGCCATGACCGACCCGGAAAAGCGGGACCGCCCGAAGCGGGGGCCGTACGCCAAGGGGCTCGCGCGGCGGCAGCAGATCATCGACGAGGTGCTGGCGGTCTACGACCGGCTGGGATACGAGGGCACCTCACTGCGCGCCATCGGTGAGGCGATCGGCGTGACGCATCCGGTGCTCAAGCACCACTTCGGCACCCGCGAGCAGCTCTTCATCGAGGTGCTGCGGGAACACGACCGCCGCTTCCTCGAGACCGCGTACGACGGGGACGCCAGCTTCGTCGACCTCATCCACCAGTCGGCCGAGCACAGCATGCGCGTACCCGGGCTGATGTCGTTGCTGAACAGCATGGTGGCCCACGCCCTGGAGGCCGGAAACGAACACTCGCGCGCCCACTTCTCCGAGCGGTACGCCGACCTGCGCGAGCAAATCACGGGCCTGCTCGCCGAAGGCCAGGAGGCCGGGGTCGTACGCACAGACATCCCCCTGGACCAGGCGGCCTCGCTCGTCCTCGCGGCGGCCGACGGCCTCAGCACCCAGTGGCTGCTCGACGGGAGCGCCGACATCAAGAGCGGCCTGCTGCTGCTGCAGCGCCTCCTCGCGCCGCCGGACCAGCAGGTGGCAGAGACCGATGGCTAGGCGACAGCAGGACTAATCGGTGGCCTCTCCACCCGGTTGCGGCCTATGTTTCAGCGAGACCGTCTTCCTGTGCCCCCTCCGAGAGGACATCACCCCGCGTGACCCCGCCCGCTCTGTAGACCTGACACCGCTCCGCGCATCGGTCGCCGACCTCGTCGTCGGCTCTCTTTCCGTGCCTTTCGTCAGGTCTTCAGAGGGATCATGTCTACGCGTCCTCTCATCGTGCCGTCCGCCATCGGTCTACCTATCCGGCTTTCGCCGCCGCCTCCCGATGGTCACTGTCAGTCCGACAACGCCGCCGCCCTCGTCATTCATGGCCTTCCCGAACCGCTGATCGTGCGGTGGCGCCGGGGAGAGCGGCAGAGGTTCACTCGTCCGGTGCGAAGCCGTCGCCGCGGGCCCGAGCCGGGGCGGGAGATGCAGTGGCCTCGCCCCGGGCTGCATCACGCCTCGGTCCGCGCGTGGTCGCGGGTTGCCGAACGTGACCGATGGCCGGGACCGTTGCGGTTCCGGCGCCGGAGGTGAACGCGTCCACCGGTCGATCCGGCCGTGGCGTTCGCCGGGGCTGCGACCGTATCGGGCGCTGGTCTGCGCCGCATCGTCGGTCCTGACTTCGGGAACAAGCGTCCCTATCGGAGCCTCATCGCGCTCCGGTAGGGACGGCGCACCCGTCTGTGGCTACGTCTTGTGATCGCTCTTTACACCGAACGTCCTCGATGCCTACTGTTCGTGCATCGACTGGCTTGATCACGGGGGTGTCAGGTGGCTGGTGGCCGCACGGGTGCGTCTCGGCGTTGGTGGACAGTGGGGTTGACGCTGGCACTGGTGTCGTCGCCGCTGGCAGCGCCCACCTCAGCCGGGGCGGCAGCGTCCACCTCGATCGAGGCGCCACCGCCACCGGCGGCGGTGACCTCCAGCGACTACCTCAGCGACGGTGCGCCGCGCGGCGGCGTCGGCCTGCCCGGCACGTTCGAGGTGATCCCGCCGACGACCCGCGCACACGAGGTGAAGGAGTACGCCTACAGCCTCGAATCCGGTGTGGTGAGCGCAGCGGAGACTGTCGCGGCGCGGTCGACGGACCACGGCGCATCGATCACGGTGGCACCACGGCATGACGGCATCAATGTGCTCCACGTCTGGTCGAAGAGTCATGCGGGTCGGATCTCCACGATGGTGACGTACATGTTCTTCGTCCGAGCCGACTCCGGTCCCGCCGCCCGCTGGACGTTCGAGGAGACGGGCGCCGCCGCGACCGATGTCTCCGGCCACGGCAACGCCCTGACACTCGGTGAGCCTGCGGTCCGGGTCGCCGGCCGGTCCGGGGTGGGCACCGCGCTGTCGCTGCCGGGCACGACTGCGGCGACCAGGACCGCAGCGCTCCACACGCCGCACCCCTTCACCGGTGCGTCGACCCCGATGAGGACCGACGCGAGTTTCACCGTCGCCGCCTGGGCCAGGATCAGCTCGACGTCGGGTGGCGACGTGCAGACCGTGGTGAGCGCGAGCGGCTCGCGGACGTCCGCGTACCACCTCGGCTATGCCGGCGGTGACCAGCGCTGGCGCTTCTCCATGGCGGCCGCCGACACCGACGACGCGGCCCTGCACAGCGTGCTGTCCGACGCGGCACCGACGGTGGACAGGTGGACGCATCTTGCCGGCGTCTACGACGCGAGCACCAAGACGATGACCCTGTACGTCAACGGTGTCGCCCAGGCCGCGACCACGACCCTGGTCGGCGGGTTCGACGCCACCGCAGAGGTGGCGGTCGGCAAACGCAGGTGGAACGGTGGCGACGACGGCTTCTTCACAGGTCTCGTCGACGACGTACGGGTGTACACCTCCGTCGAGACCTCGACGGAGCTGGCGAAGCTGGCCGTGCCGCTGCCGCCGACGGTCACGTTCCCGCACGGCAGCGAGGTCACCGGGGGTGGACAGATCACCGTACGGTTCGACGCACGCGGAGACACGAACGTCATCGCCTTCCGGTACAGCATGGGCGACGCCGGCCTCGGTAGCACGGTGAATGCCGCCACGCCGGGCGGCACGGCCACCGTCACCCTCGACGTCGGCGACACCAGGGGTTCCCGCCCGGTCTACGCGGCGGCGGTCGCCGACGGAAACCGGGTGAGTGACAAGAACGACGGTGAGTTCACCGTGAGGCCGGCGACGAGCCTGTCCGGGAACGTGTGGAACGAATACTTCCTGCCGTCGGCGGGGGCGGTGGTCCAGTTGCAGCCCGGCGGATACCAGGCCACCTCCGCCGCCGACGGCAGCTACGCCCTGACCGGCGTGCCGCCGGGGGTCTACACCGTCACCGCGACCTTCGGCGGTGAGTGCGGCCTGTCGCACAGCGCCCTGCTCGAAATAGATGGCCAGGGCTTGACGTTCGACTTCTTCCTCGGCGATTTCGGCGACGACCCGGGCGACGCCTGTCCCGAGTAGTGCAGCGCATCCTCAGATCTGGTTCTCGCCGCCGTCGACGTACAGGTTGGCGCCGAGCATGAAGCTGCTGTCGGCGGAGGCGAGGAAGGCCACTGCGGCAGCGATCTCCTCGGTGCGTCCCATGCGTCCGATGGCGATCCGGGCCGCCTCGTTTGCCTTGAAGGCCGTCGCGTTCTCCTCGCCGACGAGTTCGGTGATGCCGGAGGTGTCGATCGGGCCGGGTGAGATGGCGTTCACCCGGATGCCGCGTGCCTTGAGTTCGTTGGCCCAGATGCGGGTGAAGGTCCGCAGGGCCGCCTTGGAGGCCGCGTACGCGCCGAAGCCCGCAGTGCCGCGATCGGCGGCGGTGGAGGCGTTGATGATCACCGAGGCGCCGTGGTTCAGCACCGGGAGCGCCTTCTGCACGGTGAAGAGGGTGCCCTTGACGTTGACCCCGAAGATCTGGTCGAGGTCCCGCTCGGTGATCGTCTCGATGGTCGCGAACGAGGCCGTGGCCGCGTTGGCGAAGAGGACGTCCAGTCCGCGACCGTGGGCCGCGACCCTGTCGTAGAGCCGGTCCAGGTCGGCCGGGACGGTGATGTCGCCGGGTACGGCCGTCACGCCCGCGCCGATGGTCTGCACCGCCTCGTCCAACTCGGCCTCGCGTCGGCCGGTGATGAACACGTGCGCACCCTCGGCCACCAGTCGGGCAGCGGTGGCCCGGCCGATCCCCCGGGTGCCGCCTCCCGTGACGACGGCGGTCTTGCCTTTCAGCCTACGCATTTCTGACCTCCCCAAACTTCCGCACCGATCGGTACGGAACTAGACCGTAGCACTTCTGAACCGATCGGTGCACAAGGGGTAGGATGGTCGTGTGGAGAAGGTGCAACAGGGTCGGCCGCGCGGGTTCGACGCCGAGGCGGCACTTCAGAAGGCCATGACGGTCTTCTGGAAGCAGGGCTACGAAGGAGCCAGCCTGGCCGACCTGACCGAGGCGATGGGCATCTCCCGCACCAGCATGTACGCGGCCTTCGGCAACAAGGAGCAGCTCTTTCACCTGGCCCTGCAACGCTACGAGGAAGGTCCCGGCGCCTACGTCGTCCAGGCGCTGGGAGCACCCACCGCCCGCGAGGTGGCGACCGCTTTCCTCACCGGTTCGGTTCAGGCCAACACCCGGCCCGGATGCCCCGCCGGCTGCCTGGGCGTCCAGGGCGCACTGGTCGTCGGCGAGACCGGTCAGGTCGCGCGCGACACCCTGGCCGCCTGGCGCGCCCGAGGTCAGCAGCACCTCCGCGACCGGTTCCAGCTGGCCGTCGAGAAGGGGGATCTGCCCGCCGACGCCGACCCGGACCTGATCGCCCGATTCGTCATGACGATCGCGAACGGAATGGCCGTGCAGGCGGCGGGCGGCGCGACACGCGAGGACCTCCAACGCGTGGCCGACGCCGCCCTACGGCACTGGCCGCCGACCTGAGAGGTGGGTAGATCTGTTGTCGCCCCAACGACAACAGATCTACCCACCTCCCTTGCGCATCCGGCGCTGCGGGCAGGAGTGATGAGTTGTCGGGCCCGCGCCCGTCATACCTATGTCAGGATGCGGCGAGGCATGAGGATGGCGTGATGGGCGAGCAGGTCATGAGTGGTCTGGGCGAGGTCGACGAGTCGGCGTTCTCGGGGCTGGCGGAACGGCACCGGCGAGAACTGCACGTGCACTGCTACCGGATGCTGGGGTCTTTCGAGGACGCCGAGGACACCGTGCAGGAGACGTTCCTGCGAGCCTGGCGTCGGCGGGAGACATTCGAGGGACGGTCCACGTTCCGGGCCTGGCTGTACCGGATCGCCACTCACGCCTGCCTGGACCTGCTCGCCAAGCGCCGCCCCGAACCGGCGACCGGCGGCGAGGTGCTCTGGTTGCAGCCCTACCCGGACCGGCTGCTCGACGAGTTGACCACCGGCGACGCGGACGAGCCGGAGGCGGTCGCCGTCGCGCGGGAGACGATCGAGCTGGCGTACCTGGTCGCGGTCCAGCATCTCGCGCCGCGCCCACGGGCGGTGCTGATCCTGCGCGACGTGCTCGGCTGGCCGGCGAAGGACGTGGCGGAACTCCTGGGGGACTCGGTCAACTCCGTGAACAGCGCGTTGCAGCGGGCCCGCGCCGGCATGCGGGAGCACCTGCCCGCCGAGCGCCAGGACTGGACCGGCGGTGAGGAGGACGCCGGGACCCGTGAGCTGGTACGCCGCTACACCGACGCCAGTGTGGCCACGGACATCGGTGGGCTCACCGCGCTGCTGCGGGAGGACGTCCGCTGCTCGATGCCGCCCACCCCGGGCCTGTTCGTCGGTCGTGACCCGGTGGTGAAGGACTGGGTCGACAACGGCTTCGAGAACATGACGAACCTGCGTGGCATCCCCACCAGGGTCAACCGGCAGCCCGCCGTCGCCTTCTACCACCGGCGAGAGGGTGCAAGCGCGTACCTGCCGCTGACCATCGACGTCCTGCGCATCAGCGGCGGCGCGATCACCGAGATCATCACGTTCCACGCCGACCAGTTCCCCCGGCTCGGTGTGCCGACGTCGCTGCCGGCGGACGACACCGAGCAGTCCCGGGCCTGATCCGACGAGGAACGAGAGGAGGAACGACATGAGCAGCACACATGACGCCGATGTCGTCGCCGGTCCGGCAGCGGACCGCCCCCGCCGTACCCGTCGATTCGGCCGACTCGTCGGCATCGGTCTTGTCGCCGCGCTCGCGGCGATGGTCGTGACCACCCTCGCCGCCGCACTCGCCCGGGTGGTGGGTGTTGACTTCGCGCTCCCCGAGGGGGGCGAGGCGATCCCGTTGGGCGGCTTCACGGTGGTGACCGGGTTCTTCTCGGTCGTGGGCGTCGTCATCGCCGTCGCCCTGCTCCGCTGGAGCGCCCGTCCCGCCCTACGTTTCGTGTGGACCACGGTGGCCCTGACTGTGGTCTCGATGATCCCGCCGTTCCTGGCCGGCGGAAACGTCGCGACCATCGCCGCCCTCCTCGGGCTGCACGTCGTCCCTGCGGCGGTGATGATCCCCGTCCTCACACGAGAACTCCGGCGTCATGAGAGCCGGCCGTAAGGGCGGGTAGCGCGTTCTTCCTGGGAGTACTGGGACCAGGCTGTCGCCGGACCGGATACCTACCGTGGTCGACATGGCGAATTCGAGACTCGGGGGCCTGTTCAGCGCGACCTGCGGCGTCCTGTTGCTCGTGGGTTGCTCCGCCGAGGCGGGCAGTGGTGGTGCCGCTTCCGACGGCGCGACGCCGTACTCGGCGACTGCCGCACCGACTGCGACGCCGTCCGCTGTGACGCCACCGGCGGGGACCAGTGACGTGTCGCCGCACCCGTACGTCGGGATGTGGGTGACGGCCGACGGCCACATCCGGCAGATGCTGCTGCCGAACGGCCGGTACGACGAGGCCCGGGGCGAGCGGGAGAGCGCCTACACGGGTTCCTACCAGGTCGTCGGGACCCGGATCGAGTACGTCGACGACACCGGTTTCAGCGCGGACGGCACCTTCGACGGGGACGTTCTGCACCACGCGGGATACGTCTTCTATCGCGAGGGCAGCGACGCTCACCGGCAAGCGAGGACGGACGGATAGGGGCCAGGTTGGGTTCGCCGCTCAGCGGAGCCAGCGGCTGACGGCCAGGGTGCCCAGCAGCCGCAGTGCCTCGGCGCTGCGGCTGTGCGGCTCCGCGCGGTACACGATCAACTGCTGGCCGGGCGCGTCCCGTACGTCGAACGCGTGGTACGACAGCGTCAGCTCGCCCACCGCGCTGTGCCGGAACGTCTTCGCCTCGTGCGTCTTGCCCTGCACGTCGTGCCGCCCCCACAACCTGCGGAACTCTGGGCTCGCGGTACCCATCTCCTCGACCAGCTCCCGCGCCCGCCGGTCGTGCGGGTCGTGGCCGAGGGCCAGACGCAGGTTCGCCACACACGCCTCGGCGGTACGACGCCAGTCGGCGAAGAACGTCGTGCCGGCAGGGTCGAGGAAGGCCATCCGGACGAGGTTGTCCGCCTCGGCGAAGTCCGCGTAGAACGCGTCGGCCAGCGCGTTGCCGGCCAGCAGGTCGAGTCGCCGGTCGATGACCACGGCCGGGGTGTCCGGCCAGGCGTCGAGTAGTTCCCGCAGGCTCTGCCCGACCTGCGGTCGGGCGGGGGTCGGCGTACTGCCAGGTGCGAGCCCGGCCAGCCGGAAGAGATGGTCGTGGGCGTCCGGCCCGAGGTCGAGCGCCCGGGCCACGGCGGCCAGCACCGACGAGGACGGGTTGCGCTCCCGGCCCTGTTCGAGCCGGGTGTAGTAGTCGACGCTCACCCCGGCCAGCACCGCGACCTCTTCGCGCCGCAGCCCGGCGACGCGCCGGGTCCCACTGGAGACCAGGCCGACGTCGCCCGGGGTCAACCGGGCGCGTCGGGCGGTGAGGAACGCCCCCAGCGCGGTCGTCGGCATGCCACCAACGGTAACCGCGCGGCCTCCGACCAGGCAGGGTGCGGCACACCCTGGTTCGCTCCGGCCTGGCTGCCGACTCCGCCTCCGGTGACGGTGGGAGCACGAACCCCAACCCCAGGAGGTACGCCATGAGCAGCCCCATGCTCGACGAGGCGGTACTGGCGGAGATCGCCGGGAACACCGGTGACCAGCACCGTCCACTGATGTTCGTCAACGCCGCCATCCACACGCTCGACCCGGTGATCGGTGACTTCGCCACGGCTGACCTGTTGGTCGGTACGAACGAGATCGTCGCGGTCGGCACCGGCCTGCACACCGCCGCCGAGGACGACGGCGCGATCGTCATCGACTGCACCGGCCTGGCCATCGTGCCCGCCGTCGTCGACGGTGTCGCTGTCGCCGGCCTGCGTGCTCGTCCGGCCGACCGGGTCGGCGCGCTCACCCCCGGAAACCCGGCCACCTTCGCCCTGATCGCCGGCCCGACCTCCGGCCGGTCCGTGCTGGAGATGATCGTCTGGCGTCCGGAACAGGCCGCCGCGATCGTCGTCGACGGCGAGATCGCGCTGGCCAACGGTCACCGACTCACGCCCGCTCCGGTCGAGCCGGACTCGGGACCACGATCGGTCGAGAGCCCCTACCTGGGCATGTGGATCGACGAGACCGGTTTCCTGCACCAGGAACTCACCGCCGACGGCCGGTACGACGAGACGCGGGGCGGTCGGCCGCACGCGTACCAGGGGGCGTTCTGGATCGACGGCGACCGGATCGTCTACCGCGACGACCTGGGCTTCTGGGCGTACGGCCGGTTCGTCGACGGGGTGCTGTACCACGCCGGATACGTCCTGCGCCGCCGTTGATCACCGACTACGAGGGGGAGAGTCCGATGATGTTGTTCAGCGGCGGCACGGTCGTCACCATGGACCCGGCGATCGGCGACCTGGAATCCGGTGACGTGCTGGTCCGCGAGGACCGGATCGTCGCGGTCGGCCCGGACCTGCGGTCGCACCCGGAGGCGGTGGGCGCGACCGTCGTCGACACGACCGGCCGGATCGTCAGCCCCGGATTCGTCGACACCCATCGGCACGCCTGGCAGGCGCAGATGCGCCGCAGCATCCCGGACGTGACCGACCTGGGGGCGTACGTGATGTCGACGCTGGCCGGGATCGCGCCCGCGTACACCCCGCACGACATGTACGTCGGCACCCGGCTCGCCGCGCTCACCGCCCTCGACGCCGGCATCACCACGATGCTCGACTTCTCGCACAACTCCCGTACGGCGGCGCACTCGGACGCGGCGATCCAGGCGCTTGTCGACACCGGCATCCGGGGCGTACACGCGTCGATGGGACCGCACTTCGGTGAGTGGGACCGCCAGTGGCCTGGCGACCTGGCCCGGCTGTGCGGGGCGTACCAGGCGACGAACGGCGGCCTGGTGACGCTGCGCCTGGCGGCGTTGGCCACCGACGAGATCGCCGGTCCGGCCCTGGCCTACGGGCCGGAGCTGGCGGCCGTCGCCCGCGATCTCGACCTCGGTGTCAGCGTGGACGCGGTGTTCGGCGTGCCGTCGTCGGCGGCGATCCTGCGCTGGGCCGCCGACGGGCTGCTCGGCCCCGACCTGACCCTGATCCACGCCACCGGCCTCACCCCGCAGGCGTGGCAGGCGATGGGCGACGCCGGAGTCACCGTGTCGCTGGCGCCGACCTCCGAGGCGCAGATCGGCCTGGAGACGGCGGTACCCGCGATCGACGAGGCGCTGGCCGTCGGCATCCGACCCGGACTCAGCATCGATGTGGAGGTGGCGCTGGCCAGCGACATGTTCACCCAGATGCGTACCCTGCACGCCATCCAGCGGATGCGCGCGGTGAACGACGCGTACGGCACGGACACCACGCTGGACCGGATCACCACCCGGGACGTGCTGGACTTCGCCACCGCGCAGGGCGCCCGGACCAACGGACTCGGTGACGTCACCGGTTCGCTGACCCCCGGCAAGCAGGCGGACCTGCTGGTCGTCGCCGCCGACGCCGTCAACACGATGCCGCTCAACGACGCGGTCGGCACGCTGGTGCTCGGTGCCGACGCCCGCAACATCGAGACCGTCCTGGTCGCCGGCCAGGTGCGCAAGCGGAACGGTCAGCTCGTCGGCGTGAACCTGGACGACCTGCGCCGCCAGGTGACCGAGTCCCGCGACGCGATCCGCAAGACCGTGGCCAACGCCTGACCCCGCGTCTCACCCGCCCCCGCCCGCCCTGCCCGCCCCTGCCC